>UROC01000009.1 GCA_900549345.1 uncultured Collinsella sp. | reverse complement strand
ACCTGGACCAGTCCGCCGCCGACGTCGTCATCGACAACCTGACCGACATTCTGGCCGCTTTGTAGCGTCAATTCGCCGCAAGAAGTGCGGATTCACACGTCTCTTGCGGTGGATTGGCTCATTTTGGCTTCGATTTAGATCCGTTTGGCTTCGACTCGGACTAAGTGAGTAGACTTTTTGGCACATGCCGAGCACAAAGCGTATCTGCCTTAGTAAAACCGCAGGTCGGAGAGGTGGCTGTTTTGAGTGCGCTTGGTAGATCGCGAAAAGTCTACTCACTTAGAATTTGGCTCTTTGGTTGGGGAGCTGCTGGCTCGTTTTGGTTGTCGAGAGAGGGTGAATTGAAGCGTCCTCTCGCGCTCCATGCTACAATCGCCGGCATGCCCCACAATTACATCTGCCTTCGAAAGGAGCCTACGTGGCGAACGCCATCGATCAGCTCACGGACCGCGTGCTCGTGCTCGGCCGCCTCACCATCGTCCGCCGCGCCATTACCGCGGCGGCGGTCACGATTTCTGCCGTTCTCCAGACATTTCTGATTCAGGCGTTCATTCGGCCCGCCGACTTGCTTCCGAGCGGCCTTACCGGCGTCGCGGTCCTGCTCGATCGCGTTACCTCGCTCGGCGGCGTTCACATCGACATCTCGCTCGGTATGCTCGCGCTCAACATCCCCGTGGCGCTCCTATGCTGGAGCGGCATTAGCAAGCGTTTCGTCATCTTCTCGATGATGCAGGTCGTGCTCTCGTCGCTGTTCCTCAACGTCTTTCACTTCGCGCCGTTTTTGGGTGACAAGATCATGCTCATCATTTTTGGCGGCGTGGTCTCGGGTCTGGGCGCTGCCATCGCGCTTAAGTCCGGCGCATCTACCGGTGGCACCGACTTTATCGCGCTGTGGGTCTCCAACCACACGGGCAAGACCATTTGGGGCGTCATCTTTGGTTTCAACTGCTTTATCCTGGCGATCTTTGGCTTTATATTTGGCTGGGACAATGCGGCGTACTCCATCGTGTTCCAGTTTATTTCGACCAAGACCATCGACAGTTTCTATCGTCGCTACGACCGTGTGACGCTGCAGATCACGACGCGCAAGGCCGACGAGGTCATGACCGCCTATGTTGACCATTTTCAGCACGGCATTAGCTGCGCCGAGGTCATTGGCGGATACAGCCGCGAAAAGATGTATCTGCTGCACGCCGTTGTCTCGACCTACGAGAGCCAAGACATTATCAAGCTGGTGTGCGACATTGATCCCGGCGCCGTGATCAATGTGTTCCACACGCTCAACTTTGTGGGCGGCTGGTGGGGCGGTCATGTTGACGAGCCCATGCCCACGGCCGTACCCGATCCCGACAAGCCCGCGCGCATGGCCAGCAGGCAGGCGCGCCTCAGCGAGCAGGACAGCCTGCAGCAGGATGACGGCAAGTAGGGTTTTGGCTTTTTGCCGGTCAAGCGCAGCCCATTCGAATGAGCCCCCCCGAAAGCCCCGTTGCTTTCGAGGGGCTCTCGTTTGACCAGATAAAACCTACCAAAATGAAGCTGTCGCTTTTTGGTAGGTGGGGTGTATCGTTTTATCAATATGAGGTAACATGAAACTAGACGTTATATACGTATTAGTTATTTCGATATTTCGATAAGAGTGATTAGATATGCCTGCACCCAAAAATGCACCGCTTTACCAGCAGATTTATGACGAAATCAAAGATGCGATCGAGAAAGGTGTTTATGCACCCAAGGAGCGCATCCCGTCCGAGCTCGAGCTTGCCGAGCAGTACGACGTGAGCCGAATTACGGTGCGTCGCGCCGTCGAGGAGCTGTGCTCCGATGGCTACCTGGTTAAGCAACAGGGCCGCGGCACCTTTGTTTCCACACCGCACATCAACCGCCAGTTCCATGCCTCGACGCTGCAGACGTTTACCGCGCTGTGTGCCGGCAACGGCATGAAGGCCGGTGCGCACGTGGTCGATCGCCAGATCGTTCCGGCGCGCCAAAACGAGATGGAGTTCTTTGGCCTGCAGAAGGACGCGCTGCTGCTGCATATCAAGCGCGTGCGTACGGCCGATGGCGAGCCCATATTTGAGGAGAACATCTTTGTGCCGTTTGACGCCTACCGTGAGCTGTTGACGGCCGATCTTGAGGACAAGTCGATTTTTGCCGAGGTCGAGCGTGTTGGCGGAACGCCGATTGTCTCGGTTGGCTACCGTACGGTCGAGGCCGTTCGAGCTAATGCCGAGCAGGCGGCCGAGCTGGGCATTGCCCCGCATGATCCGCTGCTCAACCTGCGCGCCGGCTTTACCGGTCCCAACGATGAGCCGGTTTTGCTCGGCAAACAGTACTACGTGGGTAGCCGCTACGTCATGGTGATGTAAGTTACGCGGTTTTACCAAACCGCGTAACGGGCCGACGCTGCGCGCCGCCCAGGGCGACAATTTGTCATTCAAAAGGCGAGGCATGACCAGAAGGTCTATGCCTTGCCTTTTTCATGCCAACTTGTTCGCCCTGGACGTCGCTCGCTGTCCGTCCTCTACCTGCGGTGTTGTTTTGCTCCAGGTACTCATTGGGGACAGACTTAAATGACTACCCTTCGGATCGCGCTGCCCGTGGCTGGCAGCCATGCGGCACTGGTCCGCATGGCGGCGTATAATCGGCGGCAGATGACTTGGACGTTAGGAAACCATGACCGATAGCATGCAGCAGATGGCGCTCGACACGCTCGGCGCCTATTTTGGCTACACCTCGTTTCGCCCGGGGCAGGACCGCATGGTCGATGCGATCCTTGCTGGCCGCGACGCGCTGGGCGTTATGCCCACGGGCGCCGGCAAGTCCATTTGCTACCAGGTGCCCGCGCTCATGCTGCCCGGCATTACCTTTGTGGTGAGTCCGCTGCTGTCGCTTATGGAGGACCAGACCCGTGCGCTGCTCGCGGCGGGCGCGCGACCCAGCTATCTCAACTCCAGCCTTACTCCGGCCCAGCAAAATACCGTGCTCAAGCGGGCGCGCGAGGGCCGCTACCAGCTTATGTACGTGGCGCCCGAGCGCCTGCTCGAGCCGCGCTTTCTGGCCTTTGCGCAGGAAGCTGCGGCCGAAGGCGGCATCGGCGTTCCGCTCGTGGCCATTGACGAGGCCCACTGCGTGAGCCAATGGGGCCAGGATTTCCGCCCCGCCTATCTGCAGATTCGTGAGTTCATCGATTCCCTGCCGCAACGCCCTATCGTGGCGGCCTTTACCGCCACGGCGACCGAGCGCGTACGCGCGGACATTCAGCAGATGCTCGGCCTGCAAAACCCGGCGTGCGTGGTGACGGGCTTCGATCGCAAGAACCTCTACTTTGGTTGCGAAGAGATGGGCGACAAGGCCAAGACCGCCTGGGTGCGCGACTACGTGATCGCGCATTCGAGCGAGAGCGGCATCGTGTATTGCTCGACCCGCAAGACGGTCGATGCGCTGGCAGGCGATCTTGCCGAAGCGCTGGGCCCCAGCGGCATTCGCGTTGGCCGCTACCATGCCGGCATGGGCAATGACGCCCGCCGCCAAAGCCAGCGCGCCTTTATCGACGACGACATCCAGGTGATGGTTGCCACCAACGCCTTTGGTATGGGCATCGACAAGCCCAACGTGCGCTACGTGATTCACAACAACGTGCCCGAGAGCATCGAGGCCTACTACCAGGAGGCGGGCCGCGCCGGCCGCGATGGCGACCCGGCCAGCTGCCACCTGCTGTGGAACGGCAACGATTTTCGCATGCGCCGCTTTTTGATCGACCGCGGCGACGCGGCCGACGAGGCACTTGACGACGAGCAACGCGCGTGGGCGCTCCAGAATCGATATCGTCTGCTCAGCCAGATGGAGGGCTACTGCAATACCACCGGCTGCCTGCGCGAATACATGTTGCGCTACTTTGGCGACGAGGCCGCGGCCGAGCATGCGGCAGCCGCCGCGGGCGGCACCGCCACGGACGAAGCCGAGGGCTGCGGCAACTGCAGCAACTGCCTCACGCAGTTCGAGGTCGAGGACGTCACCGATATGGCCCGCGCCGCCGTGCGCTATGTGGCCACGCGTCCCATGCGCTTTGGCAAGTCGCTGATCGCCGACGTTCTTCACGGCGGCAACACCGAGCGCATTCGCCAGATGCATCTGGACGAGGACCGCGGCTACGGTGAGCTGTCGAGCGAATCGGTCGGGCGCATCAAGGACATCATCGGCCAGCTGTGCGGCCGCGGTTATTTGGCCACCTCGCAGGGGCAGTACCCGGTCGTGGGACTGGGTCCGCGTGCCGGCGAGGTCGAGGATGAGGCGTTCGCCTTTACCGTTAAGCGTCGCGCGTCCAAGCGCAAGGCCTCGGCTCGCGCCCGCCGTGCGGTGGATCTGCTGCGCGAGGAGGCTGAGCTGGATCAGCGCTCGCGCGTGGGCGACGATGCCGAGCTGTTCGAGCGCCTGCGTGCCTTGCGCAAGGAGATCTCGACCGAGCTGGAGATGGCGCCGTACATGGTCTTTTCCGACAAGGCTCTGCGCGGCCTGTGCCGCCTGCGCCCGCAGACGCGCGACGAGCTTATCCAGATCAACGGCATCGGCGAGAAAAAGGCCGACGCCTTTGGCGAGCAGTTTATGGCGGCGATTGAAGAGTTTGAATCCGAGCATGCACGGGATGGAGCGTAACGATGGCAACCGACGATAAAACCGGCCGCGCTGGCGCGTCCGCCGTGCCGCTGTACCAGCAGGTCATGGACGACCTAAAGGGCGAGATCGCGCGCGGCGCGTACCCTGCCGGTTCGCGCATTCCTGCCGAGATGGAGCTCGCGAAGTCCTACGGCGTGGGGCGCATCACCGTGCGCCGTGCCATCGAGGAGCTGTCGCGCGCGGGGTATCTCCACCGACAGCAGGGGAGGGGCACCTTTGTGTGCGCTCCCAAGCTCAAGCGCAAGATTGTCCAGAAAGGCGACGTCCAGAGCTTTTCCGAGGGTTGCGCCGCCAACGACATGGTGGCCGGAGCGCGCCTGGTGTCGCGCACGGTGGTTGCGGCGACGCACGAGGATGCGGCATTTTTTGGCGTGGAACCCGGCTGCGAGCTCATTGTGGTCGAGCGCGTGCGCACGGCAGACGGCGTGCCCGTCATGCTCGAGAACAACGCCTTTGTGCTCGCCGACCATCCCTACCTGCAGACGCTGGCCGCCGAGGACCTCACCGATAACTCGATCTTTGCGCTCGTTGCCGACCACTCGGGCCGCGCGCCGCTCAAGTCCGATCCCTGCACCGTGGAGATTGCGCTTGCCGATGCTCAGGCGGCCCCGCTGCTGGAGGTGCCGGTCGGCGAGCCGCTCTTTTATATGGAGGCGTACTTTACCGATGCGGACGAGCGGCCCTTGCTGCTCGGGCGCCAGAAGATAGTGGGCTCGCGCTACGTCTTCGACATTTAACATCCACAGATAGAACAACATAGAACAAGTTTGGCGAAATGGCTTCACGAGCGTCGTCGTGCGTGCTATAAATAGGACAACATAGAACGACCGCAGGTACGAGCTGTCGTCGCTCAAAGCCGCCCCACAAGGAGGAACATCAGGATGAACGCACATGATCTGGTTCAGGAAATTATCGAGCGCAAGGGCAAGATTGAGAACGTCTTTTGGATTGCCTGCGGCGGTTCGATGATCGACCTGATGCCGGCCAACGAGCTGCTCAAGCGCGAGGCGACCACGTTTACCTCGACGGTTTACACGGCGCGCGAGTTTTGCCTGATGGCCCCCAAGAGTCTTGGCGAGAAGTCACTCGTCATCGCCTGCAGCCACAGCGGCAATACGCAGGAGGTCGTCGACGGTTGCGAGATGGCGCTGGCAGCCGGCGCCGAGGTCGTGGCCATGACCGACTGCGAGGGCTCCAAGATTGATAACGGCAAGTGGACCACCTGGGTCTATCCGTGGGGCGAAGGCGTGCCGCAGGCCGAGGTGCCGCAGGGCATCGGCGCTCTGATCGCCGCCGAACTGCTCCACCAGCAGGAGGGTTACGAGGCGCTTGCCGACATGTACGCCGGCCTTAAGCAGATGGATGCGCTGTTGCCCGCTGCCCGCGAGAAGGTCAATGCCGAGCTGGGCGATCGCTTTGCCGAGCTCTGCCAGCAGCACGAGTTCTTCTACATCCTGGGATCCGGCCCCAACTTTAGCCAGACCTACGCCATGGCCATCTGCTCGCTCATGGAGATGCAGTGGCAGCACTGCTGCTACATCCACTCCGGCGAGTACTTCCACGGCCCGTTCGAAGCCACCGAGCCCGGCGTGTTCTACTTTGTGCAGCTCGGATCGGGCGAGTGCCGCCCCATGGAGGAGCGCGCGCTGGCGTTCCTCAACACGCACACCGATACGGTCATGGTGCTCGACGCACTCGAGTACGGCGTGGGCGACGTGCCAGCCAGCGTGCGTTCGTACCTGGAGCCGATCTTCTTCTACAACATGAGCTGCGAGCTGCGCGCCGCCCGCGGCAAGGTGTTCGACCACAGCCCCGAGGTTCGTCGCTACATGGGCATCGAGCAGTACTAGGTAACGGGAAAACCATTCACCTTCGATTCGCAAGGGCGCAGCGCGAGTCAAAAAAGCGGGCCGCGCCGGGGATTTCCGGCGCGGCCCGCTTGGTATCGCGCTTAGATTCGCGAGGTGTCGCGGCAACCGACGCTTACTTGGCGTCGTAAGCCTCGGCATCCCACCAGTCGAGCTGGGCGATGTTGTCGCGGATGTGCTGGCAGCTCTTGTGGAAGCCCTCGAGCTCGTGCTCGGAAAGGTCGAGCGTGTAGACCTCCTCGACGCCCTCGGCGCCGATCACGCACGGCAGGGAGGTGAAGATGCCCTCCTCGCCATACTGGCCGGTCATAAGCGTAGAGGCCGAAAGCACGGCGTGCTCGTTGTGCAGCACGGCGGCACAGACGCGCGCGGCGGAGTTGGCGACGGCGTACTCGGTGCACTGCTTGCCCTGGTAGGTTACGTAGCCGCCCTTGCGTGCGAGCTCCTCGACCTCCATGTGGTCGAAGGCGTACTTGTCGGGATTCTCGGCCTGAAGCTCGTTAAGGCTCTTGCCGGCGATGGTCGCGGCCTTAAAGGCGGCAAGCTGGCTAAAGCCGTGCTCGCCGATCATGTAGGCGTCGATGGACTTGGGGCTCACGCCGACCTTCTTGGAGATCTCGGTGCGCAGGCGGGCGGAATCCAGGCCGCAGCCCGAGCCGATGATCTTCTTGGGATCGTAGCCGGTCAGATGCCACAGCTCGGTGCACACGACGTCGCAGGGGTTGGAGATGCTCACGAAGATGCCGTCGAAGCCGGCGTCGACAATGCGCTTGGCAAAGGTGCGCGCGGCGTCGGTGGTAAAGAACAGCTCGCCGTCGCGGTTACCGGCGGCCAGCGCGACCTTGCCGGCGGCGTTGACGATGACGTCGCAGCAGGCCAGCTCCTCGTAGTGGTCGTAGCAGTTGACGATCTTGGTGTTGTACGGGACAAACGAAAGGGAGTCGCGCAGGTCCTGGACCTCGGACGTCACCTTGGCCTCGTTGATATCGCACAGATACAGCTCGTCGGCAATGCCCTGCAGAAGCAGGCTGTTGGCGACATGTGCTCCTACGTGGCCCTGGCCGACCACACCGATCTTACGCGTCTGGTACATATATGTATCCTTTCGGCCGAGTTTTTCGCGTCGAACCATTGTAGCCTCCTGCTATCACTTTGCCAGACTAAAGCGCCATAGATTTTTGGGACATGCCGTAATCTCTACTTTTGGAGTGATTTGGGCCGCTGGCGGTGTCTCGGAGCGATGTACTCGCGCGGATGGGGCCGCTCGTTGTACCATAACTGCAACTGACTCGTAAGGAGCATCCATGCCCATTCGCATTCCCGACGCCCTCCCTGCCGCCGCGCAGCTCGAGAGCGAGAACATCTTTGTCATGACCGAGTACCGCGCGCTGCACCAGGACATCCGTCCGCTGCGCGTGCTCATCCTCAACCTCATGCCCACCAAGATCGCCACCGAGACGCAGATCATGCGCAAGCTCTCCAACACGCCGCTGCAGGTGGAGGTGGACCTGCTGCGCACCAAAACGCACGAGGCCACCCACGTGAGCGCCGGCCACCTGGAGACGTTTTACCGCACGTTCGACGACATCCGCGACATCCACTACGACGGCCTGATCATCACGGGCGCGCCGGTGGAGCAGATGCCGTTCGAGGAGGTCGACTACTGGCCCGAGCTCTGCCAGATCATGGACTGGTCCACCACGCACGTGCACTCTACGCTGCACATTTGTTGGGGCGCACAGGCGGGGCTCTACCATCATTACGGTATCCAGAAGCACGACCTGCCGGCAAAGGCGAGCGGCGTGTTCGAGCATTATCTGGTGAAGCCGCAAAGCCCGCTGGTCCGCGGCTTCGACGACCGCTTCTATGCCGTGCATTCGCGCAACACCGATGTGCGCCGCGAGGACGTGGAGGCCGAGCCGCAGCTCGAGGTCGTGGCCGTGTCCGACGAGGTGGGGCTGTACATCGTCAAGTCGACCGACAGCCGTCGCTTCTTTGTCTTTGGCCACCCCGAGTACGATACCGACACGCTGCGCCTGGAGTACGAGCGTGACGTGAAGCGCGGACTCAACCCGGAGGTGCCGGCGCATTACTTCCCGGGCGACGACCCCACCGCCGAGCCGCGCAACGTCTGGCGCAGCCAGGCTCAGCTGCTCTACACCAACTGGCTCAACTATTACGTCTACCAGACCACGCCCTACGACCTGGCTCGCGCCGGCGAGGAGCACTAGGCCGCTGTCGTGGCTGTGGCTGCGGCCGTGGCCGCCGCGTGACGAGCGTGGAAATCCGGACACACGAGCGTGGATAATCGGACGTTTGCAACGTGAGCGTGGATAATCTCCCGTTTTTGGCTCACAAGGGGTCTCAAAGCGGGAGATTTTCCACGCTCATTTTTTCTGCAGCTGCCGTACCGTCGGCATCATCACACGTTGAGTACATGCGGACTACATCGCAAACTAGGTAGTTTCGAGCCACAGCATATTTTCTTTCAATGAAGTCGGTGGCTTTTGAGGCTCAAAATGTGGAGACAGGGACCTCTCGACAACCGTTCTACCTGCAGATATAAGCCATTGGCCTAAAACATCCAAAACCGTCAGGCATTTGGTCAGCATCTGGACAGCATTTGGTCAGACTTCGCATGAAACCGTCTGGTACGTTTGCGCCGTTCCAAGAGTTTGGGGGCGACATGGCAAACATGACGGCGAATCAAAGACTCACAAGTCACATTGAAGCATGCGAGCAGCAGATGAGCTGCGTGTACGCGCGCACGACGGCGGAGGCAAAGCAGATTGAACGGCGGGTGGCGGCGGGAAGTCTCAAGGTGGTCATGCCGGGACTGTATGCGCGTCCGGAATACTGGTCCGAGCTCAAGTTTCGGCAGCGTTATCTGCATCGGGTGCGGGCGCTTGCGCAAAAGCACCCCGACTGGACGTTTTGCTCCTATACGGCGGCCGTTGTCTATGGCCTTTCGGTTTCGCATGCCAATTTGACGCACATCCATATCGCCGCGATGCCGGCGCAATCGACGACGCCAGGCTCTCAAGTCGTTCGCCATCGGTATGCTTATCGGACACGGGCCAGCGAGATGGATATTGCCGTGACCGATATCGATCAAACGATTGCGGATTGCCTGGTCGATGCATCGTTTGTCGAAGGGCTGATCATTGCGGACTCGGCGCTCCATGAGCAGCTTTTGTCGAAGGAGCATCTTGTTGAGACGGTCGACAGGCTTGGCTTGAATCGTCGCGGTGTTGTGACGGCGCGCAGGGTCGCGCGGTGTGCCGACGGCTTGTCGGAAAACGGCGGCGAGTCCAAGGCGCGTGCGCTGATGATCGAGCGCGGCTGGCAGGTTCCGGAGCTGCAAGTTGAGCTGTTCGATCCGGTTGAGCCGGGAAGGCCGTATCGCGTTGACTATTTGTGGCGCGTGGGTGACCGGTTGATTATTGGGGAGTTCGACGGATCCGTTAAAAGCGAGAAGGCGGCGGAGGAGGGCAAGCTCGCAAAGGCGCAATTTGACGAGCGCCAGCGTGAGTCGAGGCTTTCGATGCTCGATAACTGCAAGATTGTGCGCTTGTGCTGGGATGACCTAAGGGATCCGACAAAGCTCGATCGTAAGCTCAAGGTTGCCGGCGTGCCGCGTGCCTGCTGAGACGGTTACAGGGTGTTAGGCTGCACGAGCGTGGAAATCCGGACGGATGAGCGTGGGAATTTAGACGTGATTTGGTTGAGCGTGGATTTTCGGACACACGAGCGTGGATTATCGGACGTTTGAATAATGAGCGTGGATAATCTCCCGTTTTTTGCCCCCGAACAGGCCCAAAGTGGGAAATTGTCCACGCTCATTTTTGTGGGGTGCAGCGTGCCAGCCGTTAGGCGCTGATGATGTGGGGTAGCGGCAGGTCGTGGGCGTCGGTGGGGATGTGGTCGACGCGCTGTTCGTCAAAGGCGATGCCGACGATTTGACATACGGGCGAGAGCATGGGCAGGTAGCGGTCATAGCAGCCGCCGCCGTAGCCTAGGCGCGTGCCGGTGCGGTCGAATGCTACGAGCGGCACGACGATCATGTCGAGAGCTTCGGCAGGCACGATAGGGAAGCGGCTGCTGTCGATGTCCGTGGCCGCAAAGGCCCGCGTGGGGTGGGCGATAAACGGAGCCGCGTCCGCGTCGCCGGCAGCAACTGCCCGCATACACATGCGCTGGCCACAAGCTGCGGCGTCTGTTGCCGAGAGCATGCACGGATAGGCCACGCGCCAGCCACGTTTGGCGGCAGCTGCGGCAAACGCGGCTGAGTCGACTTCGGAACCCATCGCGGCATAGACGGCAACGGTGTGCGGCGCCGCGGCATCCAAGCGGCCCAGCAGCTCAACCAGCCGCGCACAGATATCAGCAGACTTCGCCGCCCGCAAGTCCAAATCAAGAGCATCACGCCGAGCAATCACCGCCCGCCGCAACTCAGCCTTGTCCATCCCGGCTTCCTCTCCCAAACCTACCAAAAAGGGACAGGTTTATTTTGGCAGGTTTTATCTGGGCAAATGTCGAAACCACCACAAAGGTGCCTGTCCCCTTTGTGGTGGTTTTGGCCCATGCGTTAACGCTATAACGCCGCGGCGATTGCTTCGGTCACAAACTTATTGAGTGACTCGCCCTTTTTTGCCGCCGCCAGTGCTGCCTGCTTGTGAAGCTCGGAGCCTGTTCTCACATTGAACGAGCCCTTAAAAGCCCGCTCTGGTTCCTTGCCCTTTTCGGCACAAAACTCAAGGTAATCGTCGACGGCGTCGTGGAAGCATTGCTCCACTTCTTCAGCCGTGGAGCCTTCAAATACGATTGCATCCCTAATGCCGGCGACCATACCTGTTAGTACATGCTGCTCGGCATCGAACTCGACTGGGGCGAAATAGCCCTTGTATGCCAAAACGTTACTCATGACTGCCTCCGACATCCTGCAGAAATCGAACGATGTTTCGAATTGTCTCCGCTGTCAATTCGTCAGATGGATGAGGCACGTGCATCACGAACATCCTGCCATCTGAGGGCCTGTAGAAGCGAACGCGCGATCCGGATGTCTTGCCTTTGCTGTCCATTTCAAAGCCATATGAGGCCATGACTTTTAAAAAATCGGCATACCGATACGTCGAAGGGCAGCTAAACAGTTGGGCGATGAGTTTATCGGCTTGAGTCATCCCGCCTCACATTCTGCAACTATATTCTAGTTGCAATTTAGATCCGATGCAATCACCCATACTATAGAACATGTGTACGTATAGAACAAGTGTTCGAACCACTACAAAGGGGCCTGTCCCCTTTGTAGTGGTTTTGCTTGCTGTGGTTAGCCCATCAGGTCGACTACGTTAAAGCCGGCGTTGCTCTTGGCGATGACGTCGCGGCCGCCAAAGACGCAGGTGGGCGACTTGGCTGCGATGCGCGTCACGTCGGCGCCGAGCGAGCGAAGCTCACCGGGCGTGGCGGCGAGCATCTGGGCGCGGCGCTCCTCGCGTGCATGCGGATCGAGCCTGGCCAGGTAGGTCGTGTTGCGGCGCTTGGTGAGCGCGTACGGCTTCACCGGCGCGTCCATGCCGCTCACGCAGCTCACGATAAAGCCCTCAAAGGCGGCCTCGTCGGGCTCAAAGTTGCCGAGCCATTCGCCTGCGCGCGCCACGCGCTCAATCGATGGGTCGATCGCCGGGTCGCGGTAGGTGTAGAACGCCGCCTGGCGCTCGCCGGGCGCGCGGAATCCGCAGCCGTACGCACCGCCCTTCACGCGGATTTCGTTCCACAGGTAGTCGTAGGAGAGCGCGTTGGCGGCAACCGCCCAGGCGCCCGTCACGTCGATACCCAGGCGGCGCGGGTCGCACGCGCTTGCGGCAAAGCAGATGTCGCTGGGAATGACAAAAGCCTCGTGGCGGTCACACGGCGTCGGCACCACGAGCGCATCGCGGCCGGCAAGGGCACCGTCGCCCGCGTCCGCGCCAAGCCCCAGGCTACCCGCGGCATCCCAGTATGCGTCAAAGTCCTCGTCGCTGCCGGTAAAGCTCGCCATGCAGCCATCGGCCACAAAGATGCGGTCTGCCAGCGCGGCAAGCTTGGCGCGCAGGCCGTCCAGGCGCTCGTCAAAGTGCTCGAGTAGATCACGCAGGAACAGGTAGAAGTCCACGCCCGAAAGTTGCTCGCGCACCACGGCCGAAGGCGAGCTGTAGCTCATCGCGCGACCCAGCGCCGCCGAGTGACCGTTGTTGATAAAGCCCTGCTCAAGCCCAATACGAATCTGCGTGAGCACGTCGCGAACGCGGTCGGCGTCGGCATCGAGCAAAAGCGTGCTCGACCACACCTCGCGCGGCAGGCTCGCCAGCGCATCGATCTTCTCGGACAGGGCGCCGGCGCTCACCAGCAGGTAGGGGCGCACGCCATCCACGTCGGGTTGGGTCATGACCTCGGTCGTAAAGCTCAAAAAGCCCAGCTTGCCGGCGAGCAAGTTATCGAGCTCCTCGGCCGAATGCTCGCGCGTGGGCAGCTGCTTAAGCAGGCGGCAGAGCAGCGTCACATAGGGCAGGTCCTCAAACGCGACGCAGCTCAGGTCGAAATACTGCATGGCGTAGGCCAGACGGTTGGTGGGGATGCCGTGGCGCAGGCAGGGGATGGGTGCGGTCGTGTCCACGACCAGCGGTGGCTCGGGGCGCGCCTCGCCAATGTCGGACACGCGCAGGCGCGGCAGCGTGGCCTTGGCCTCGGGCGTGTCTTCCGCCTCCTGCGCGGCACGCAGCGCGGCCGTGCGTTCGACCACATCGGCCAGCTCTGCATCGGTCATGGCATCGCGCTTGGCTGCCAGCTCGGCGGCCTCGGCACCCTCCGAACCCTCGGCGGCGTCCACCGGCACCAACTCGACCAGTGCCATGTGGTCGTTTTCCAGCACGAGCTCGCGCAGCAGGTCCTCAAAATAGCTGCCGTCCAGCTCGCTACGCAGCTCCTCGTACACCGGGCCGTACTTGAGCGCCAACGTCGCGGCGTCGTCATCGTAGAGCCAGGTGCTCAGCGCGTCGCACGCAATGGCCACGCCGTCGGCGATACCGTAGTCGCGCTGGCGCAGGTCGTATTCGTTGCTGCTGATGATGGCTTCCAGGCGCTCGCGCGGAACGCCATGCTCGCATAGGTCGCGGCAGGCGTTCTGGAACACGCGACGCAGCTCGCGCGCCACGCCGGGCTGCGCGTTTTGCAGCATGATGAGCTCGTAGGGCTGCAGACTCTCGGCCGCGGTGTAGCTCACCACGTTGCCGCCCAGGCCGGCGGCCAGAATGGCCTTCTTAACCGGCGCTTCGTTGGAGCCCAGCAGTGCCTCGAACAGGATATCCGCCGCGATCGTGCGTTTGCGGTCGAGCGCGCTGCCCAACACAAGGCCCAGGCCCACCAGGGCGTTCTCGGGTGTGGTGGTCATCTCGACGCGCTTATACTCGCAGGTCACGGGTGCCTGCGCGTCCAGCGGATTGGGCGCCAGCGCGGACGGGTCCTCGCCGGCGGCAACGGCCGCGTCCATGCGGCGGCTCGCGGCACTCGGCTGCGACAGGTAGCGCTCGTCCAAAAACGCCAGTGCGCGGTCCACATCTAGGTCGCCGTAGAGCGTTATATAAGAGTTGGAGGGGTTGTAGTGGCGCGCATGCGTGTCCAGGAACTGCTCGTAGGTGAGCGCGGGAATCGCGCGCGGGTCGCCGCCGCTTTCGTGCGCATAGGCGGTGTCGGGATAGAGCGCGGCGTTGACGGCGTCGTCCAGCACGCTCATGGGGTCGGACAGCGCGCCCTTCATCTCGTTGAACACCACGCCGTTATAGCGCAGCGTGCCCTCGCGCAGGCTCGCGGAGCTGCTGTCGCCTTCGCCCTCGGCGCTCTCCGGCAGGTCCAGCTCGTAGTGCCAGCCCTCCTGCTCAAAAATGGTGGGCTTGGTATAGATGGCCGGGTTGAACACCGCGTCCAGGTACACGTCCATCAGGTTGTACAGGTCCTGCTCGTTGGTGGTGGCAACGGGGTAGATGGTCTTGTCGGGGTAGGTCATGGCGTTGAGGAACGTCTGCATGGAGCTCTTAATCAGGTCGACAAACGGCTCCTTGACGGGAAACTTGGCCGACCCGCACAGCACTGAGTGCTCAAGAATATGGAACACGCCGGTGGAATCGGCCGGCGGCGTCTTAAAGCCAATGGCAAAGGCCTTGTTCTCATCGTCGCATGCCAGGTACAGCAGGCGAGCGCCCGAGGTGGTGTGGCGTAGCACATAGGCGTCCGAGTCGAGCTCGGGCACGGTCTCGCAGCGCTCGACGGCAAAACCGTGGCAGGTGGTACCGGGAACCAGCAGCGCGGCAGCGGCGGCGCGCGGGTCGGTTGAGGAAGTGGGCATATGCAGTCTCCTTTGGCGCCCCAGCGGGGGCGAATCGAGTCGAATCCTCGAGAGTATACCCATATGGGGCCTTCGACAAATCTGCCGCACGAGCGTGGATTTTCGGACACACGAGCGTGGAAATTCGGACGCCCGCCGGATGAGCGTGGATTTTCGGACGAAATCGGCCGCCAAAAGCCCAAAAACCGTCCAAATATCCACGCTCATGCGTCAACTACGTATCTCTCACCTCACATTCATCTCTACGACGAGGGATGACTGAGAGACAGACAGAAGATAAAAATCAATCGGTTTATCGGATGCATATACCGCCATCAGATTGAAGCTGTATGCGGAAATGGATGGACTCTACACCGCTTACGCAAAATAACCCCTCGTTTGCTGAAACATTATAGGAAATGGCGTGGAGTGCTAAAAAGTTCTAATACAATATAAGTCATTTATCTATAAGCTGCTGATTCCTTGCAAAGGTATGGTTGATATGGTTGAAGCAAATAGCGTTATCCCCCTGTACAAACAGATTGTTCGTGCGCTTTCTGATTCGATCGCCAACGGCACGTACCGCCCGGGAGATAAGCTTCCGACCGAGGCGGAGCTTATCGAGCAATTTGGCGTGAGCCGAATAACGGTTCGCTCCGCAATTAAAGAAATGGAAGATGCTGGGCTTGTTGAGAGGGCCCGCGGTAAGGGCACGTTCGTTTCGTCGGACACTCAGATGTATGCTGCGGACGATCGTGAGAGCTTTACCCATTCGTGCCAACTTGCGGGCAAACAGGCGTCTACCAGGGTTCTCGAAATGGGCTGGGACTTCCCAAGCCTGCGAGACGCGAAGTTCCTGGGCGTAGACGATACCCAAAAGGTATTGCGCAGTCGTCGTCTGCGCCTTGTGGATGGCAAGCCCACGATGCTGGAAACCAATAGCTATTCCGCGGCGCTTTCTTTTTTGGAGCATGAGTCCCTCGATGATTCGCTGATGGCGGTACTCGATCGCCAGGGGATCAAGATGGGTCCCAACACGCGTACGCTCGAGGTCTGCTATGCGAGCGAGCTCGAGGCGGCATACCTTAACGTGGAGCTGGACTCTTCGCTGCTTCTGTTTGTCGATAGACGTTATGCCCCAAGTGGCGAGCCGCTCTTCATCTCCCGTCAGGTGTACTGCACCGAGCGACTGAAGTTCTATTTGTAAATTAGAGATAGATTGGTCGATTTACCGACCAATTGTTACCGTTCGCGGATTTGGAAAATAGACACACCACGTAGGGTAGATTGCTAATATACTTTGTTATGACAATATAGTACGTCCTATTGGTATTGGAGAACTATGAATAAGATATTGCTAGCGAGTCATGGTTATCTCGCCCAAGGCATGAAAAGCTCTCTGGAGATTCTGATGGGCACCAACGACCGAATCGAGTGCCTGTGCGCCTATGTCGATGACGATTCAAGGGACGTCGCGGCGTTGATTGATGCATGGATGGAGACGAGGGACCCTGCCGACTCTTGGTTTGTCGTGACTGACATCTTTGGCGGCTCTGTAAACAACGAATTCATTCAGAGGCAGACCGACGGATCGTTTACGCTGATCGCCGGAATGAACTTGCCGCTGCTGGTGGAAATGGTTACACAGCTGGACTCCCTGGATGCGGGCAAGGCCAAAGCCGCGGTCGAGGGATCGCGTTCGTTTATTCAGCTTTGCGAGGCGGCGGACATGCTTGCCGGCGCCGAGGAAGAAGAGTTCTAGTTCGTTTTGGTTCGAGCCCCAGCTAGGGGCATATACCTGTCATTACCTTTATCACGTGCGGAGATGATAACGATGATTAAGCTTACGAGAGTTGATTACCGACTGATTCACGGCCAAGTTGCCATGTCCTGGACTCACGCTTTGGATGTGGATTGCATCCTGCTTGCCAGCGATGCTGTGGCAAAAGACGACATGAGGAAGGCGGCCTTGAGGCTCGCCCGCCCCAACGGCGTTAAACTCGTCATCAAGGATGTTGACGCTGCTATCGAGGCGCTCAACAGCGGCGTTACCGACAAGTATTCGCTGTTTATCATCGCTGAGACGATTGAAGATGTCTATCGTCTCGCTAAGGGTTGCAAAGACATCAAAGAGATCAATCTGGGTGGAACCCGAAAGACCCCCGAGACCACGCTTCATCCGACCCCTGCAATCTTCGCGACCGAGAAAGATGCCGAGCATATCCAAGAGCTTCTGGGCGATGGCGTGGCCATCGAAATCCGTCAGGTTCCCAATGACGCTAAGGTGTTTGCCAAGGACGTTTTTTAGCCGAAAACATGCTGGTGTTCGGTATTTATTGAACTGACACTCTATGTCTATGCCCGTCGATCATTTGATCGGCGGGCTTTTTATTGAAGAAAAATCAAAATAATCTGAAATAGTTCTTGCATAGTTAGTTATATAAAGTATTATAACGTCATGGGATGAATGAAGGGTTCATCCAAGTGAGTTAGGAGTAAGGGATGTTCAATTTCGATGAGCCTCGTTACGAGAAGGTTGTGAGCGATGCCCTCGCTCTCCGTCCTCAGATTGAGGCTGCCGTGGACGAGGTCTGCGAGCAGGGTTATTCCAACATCTTCTTCATCGGCTGCGGCGGCACCTGGGCCCACACGCTCCCGATGAAGTATTGGGTCGAGACCACCACGGCCGACGTCGACGTCCACTGCGAGATCGCCGCTGAGTTCCTCGCGTGCCCGCCCAAGACCTTCAACAAGGATTCGGTCTGCGTCTTCTCCACCCGTACCGGCACCACCCCCGAGATCATTGAGGCTGCCAAGTTCTGCCAGGAGCAGGGCGCCCGCACGCTGATGTATGTCTCCAACGACAACACCCCGGCCACCGAGTACGCCGATTACAAGTTCTTCAGCTTCGCCGAGGACGACGTCCTGTGCGAGGCCATTTACACCTACCAGATCACGCTGGTTGCCCGCTTCCTCAAGAACGCCGGCGCCTTCCCCAAGTACGACACCTTCATGGAGGAGTTCGGCAACATCGCTCCGTACCTCATCAAGGCCAAGGACGCTCAGGACGAGCGCTGCGCCGCCATGGCCGAAGACTTCAAGGACACCGACTACCACATGGTGATTGGTTCCGGCATGCTCTGGGGTGAGGCCTACGACTACGCCATGTGCATCCTCGAGGAGATGCAGTGGATCAAGACCAAGTCCATCCACGCCGCCGAGTTCTTCCACGGCACCATCGAGCTGTGCGAGGAGGGCACGAGCCTCATCATGCTCTACGGCGAGGACGACACCCGTAAGCTTATGGACCGCGTGGACAACTTCACTCACATGCTCGCCGACGAGAAGGGCGTCAACGTCCGCGTGAACAAGTTTGACACCGCCGAGGTCGAGCTGCCGTTCAGCGACCCCGAGTTCCGCAAGATCGTCTCCCCGATGGTCACCTACACCATCACCGAGCGTCTGAGCTGCCATCTCGAGCACGTCCGTAACCACCCGCTCACCACGCGTCGTTACTATCACCAGATGAACTACTAATCCTCTCAAATTGCTGCGGTTGTCTGCAGGCGAGCTGCGCAGAATGCCTCGCCTGCAGACCTATTTCTGGGGTTGATCGAAATGGTTGTCCAGTATCTTCTAGTTGCACTGGTCGCATTTATTGCGTCCATGGACGAGCAATTATTTGGCATTACGATGCTTGGTCGTCCGCTGTTTACGAGCCTGTTTGTCGGCTTGATCCTTGGCGATGTCCAGCAGGGCGTTATCGTCGGTGCTGCTTTGGAGTCCATGTTCATGGGCGCCATCATGGTCGGCGCGGCGGTTCCTCCCGAGGTCTATGCCTCCGGCGTGCTTGGCTGCGCGTTTGCCGTCATTACGGGTACGGGCACGGCAACTGCCGTCGCGCTCGCCCTTCCCGTCTCCGTCTTCCTTCAGGTGTGGCGCAACTTCTGCTACGCCGTTCCGGGTGCCTTTGCCTGCAAGAAGATTGAGACCGCTCTGGCAAATCGTGATCTTGCCAAGGCGAATCTGTACCATCTGACTATCGTGCCGCTGTCGATTGGCATTCCGTCTGCACTGCTGGTGTTTGGCTCGCTGTTCTTTGGTGCCGACCTCATCAACAATGCGCTCAACGCGATTCCGCAGTTTGTGATGGACGGCCTCAACGTTGCATCCGGCGTCATGGTCTGCATCGGCTTCGCACTCCTTATCAGGACCATGGGCGACAACAAGCTTCTTCCTTGGCTGTTCATCGGCTTCATTATGGTCATCTACCTCAAGATGGACGTGGTCGGCGTCGCCGCAGCTGCCATTTGCGTCGCGCTGCTCCTGGCCTTCCGCGAGGGCTCGTCCGGTCCGCAGACGGTTGCTGCAGATGAAGAGGAGGACTTCTAATGGCTATCCAGAATACCGACCTCAAAGAGGCCAAGAAGGACGAGATTATGACTCCCGATATGTATCGGAGCATGTTCCTTCGCCAGTTTACGAGCCAGTGCTCGCAGTCGTACGACAAGATGATGGCAATGGGCTTCATGTACACCATTCAGAAGCCCTTGCGAAAGATCTATCCCAACGACGACGATTACTATGCGGCGCTCGATCGCCATACCGAGTTCTTTAACATCACGCCTCATGTGCTTCCGTTTGTAGCCGGCCTAACGGTTTCGATGGAAGAGCAGGCGGCTGCCGATAAGAACTTCGACACGTCCTCGATTAACGCCATGAAGGTCGGCCTCATGGGACCGCTTTCCGGCATCGGCGATTCGTTCTACTGGGGTACGTTCCGCGTGGTTGCCGCCGGCATTGGTATTGGCATCGCTTCGACGGGCAACCCGCTCGGCCCCATCGTGTACGCGCTCATCTACTCCGTGATTAACTTTGCAACGCGTATCGTCGCCGCCCATCTGGGTTACGACTTGGGAACCAAGTTTTTGCAGCAGTCCGAAGAGAGCAACCTTATGTCTCGCATGACGCATGCTGCCGGTGTCCTCGGAATGACCGTTATCGGCGCCATGATTGCGGCACAGGTCTCGCTGTCCACGGCTTTGACCTTTGACGTGGGTGGTTCGGAGATTGTCCTGCAGGATCTGTTCGATTCGATCTTCCCCGGTCTGCTGCCCTTGCTGGCAACGTTCGCTTGCGTTGCCCTCTATAAAAAGGGCGTCAAGACCATTTGGATCATCTTGGGCATCTTCGCAATCTGCATCATCGGAACGGGCTTGGGAGTGTTCGCGGCGGCGTAATGTTGACTGCTATGCTCGAGCGTTGGATAACTAACTGATCGTTTGAAAACGGGGCTCGGCGTAAGGCCGGCCCCGTTTTTTTGTTTGAGGGATTTTCCGACCGTCCAATAATCCACGCTCATGCATCACTCACGCATCTCTCGTCTCTCATTCGTCACTAACACGAGAGATAGCTTAAAGACGAGAGATAATTACGAGAGATATCCAAGCAGCAAAGAGACAAGCAACCATGGTATTGTCTCAATATCGATTGTTCCACCAGCAAAAACATGATTTAATGAAGCAGGTAGAGATATCTTATCTCTCATCTTTCACTCATATCTAATACGAGAGATAACAGAAAGATGAGAGATAATTACAAGAGATAACTGAGAGACGAGGGGAATCCGTCTGCAGCATTCTCCGCAGGACCGAGCGAAGGGACGTGCAGATGAACGAAAACGAGCTGGCCGGTTTGCTCGAGTCTTTAAAGCGCATGGGTTCGGATGACTTTAGCGTCGAAGTAAAGGAGAGCGCCACGACGCTTTCCCGCGACGTATGGGAAACGGTCAGCGCTTTCGCAAACACCGCCGGCGGCATCATCGTACTCGGAGTGAGCGAGCGCGCGGGTTTTGTCCCAGTTGCAAACTTTGAGACCGAGAAAGTGCTCAACCAATTCGTGGCGGGCATGGGCGATGCCGGCGGTCGCGGAAAGCTGGCCAATCCGCCCAAATACACCATTGAGCGCGTGGAGCTCCAGGGCACCGTGGTTCTAGTCATCGCGATTGAGGAGCTTGACCCGTCGAGCAAGCCTTGCTATGTCATAGAGCGGGGCGCTCAAGGTGGCAGCTACAAACGCATCGATGATAAAGATGTCCCGCTTTCGTCGACCGAGGTTTTGGCACTGTCGTCATATGAACGGACGAGTCCTAGCGATCGCGATGTGGCGCCCGGCACGAGTGTGGGCGATCTCGACGAGTCGCTGGTCGACCGCACGATAGAGCGTGCCTATTCGTTGACGCCTCGAGCGATGCGCGGTGCGGCGGACAAGAAGACAAAGATGGAGCGTCTGAATTTCCTCGACTTCCAGGGCAATGTTACCAAGGCCGGCCTCCTTACCGCGGGCATTTACCCTCAGCAGTTCTATCCCAAGCTCTTCATTGATGTGGCTGTCCACGTGGGAACTCAAAAGGGAGCTGCGGGGCCACTAAGGTTTATGGACCGCACAATCTGTGAGGGAACGTTGGGCGAGATGATCTCGGATGCTGTCGCGGCCGTCGCCAAGAATTTGCGGCGAACCTCGACCGTCCAAGGCGTCTCGCGTGTCGACTCGCTGGAGATTCCCGAGGAGGTTCTGCGCGAGGCAATCGCCAACGCCGTAATCCATCGAGAATACGGGGATCGGTTCTGTGGACAATCGATTGCCGTCGACGTCTTTGACGATCGTGTCGAGGTGACGAATCCTGGCGGCCTTTACGGGGGAAAGACTCGCGAGAACTTGTTTGACGGCAGCTCCCGATGCCGTAACGCGACGCTCGTGAAACTCATGTCGATTGTCCCGCTTCCGGATGGCGCAGGTTCGCCGGCTGAGGGCAATGGCTCGGGCATCCCGATGATGATCGATGCCATGCGCGCGCATGGTCTGGCCGAGCCCCTGTTCTGCCCGGGGTTCGATCGGTTCAAGGTCGTACTTTACCGTTCAAAGATCGAGCCGGTCGATCATGGCGGAGGCTTAATTGTGACGGCACTCAAACACTACGGCGAGCTGGGGACGCGTGAGCTGGCAAAACGCACGGGGCTTACAATTTCCCAGGTTAGGTCGCGCGTCAACGCGCTCATTGCTCAAGGCGAGCTTGAGCCCACGGCGCCGTCGACAAGCCGCAACCGCAAATATCGACTGTCAGAGCGCGTGGAATAAATGCGTTAGTGGACGAGGCGACCCAATAATCGACCCTCGATTGGCGCCCACTAAGGTAAAGCGGTTGTTGCCCAGTCGACGGTGATGCTAAAGACTCGGCTTACGCCGGCATGGCCCCGAACCCGTCCATCAGGAACAGCCTGAGAACCAGCTTGATGACATTTCCCGGTTTGACTTCAGCCGTGCCAAAGACGTGGCGCTCGGCGAGCTCGCTGCAGTATGCGTAGATATCGCGGATAAGGTCCGCGCCCGAAAGCGTAAACATGTAGCCTGCGTCCGAAAGCGCATTGGGTGCGGCGGGCAACTTGGTCATGCGACAAAAGGTCAACAGGTCGGGCGCCATAGCGTCTTGGTAGCCAAGATGGCCGCCGTCTTCTTGTGCGGCGAGTTCCAGCTGGCGTACTCGATCCAGCGCCGCTGCCAGCACAAAGCTCGGTGTGGGCGCATTGACGTCTTCCGTGTTCGCCACGAGTTTGCCCGCCGCCTGTGTGACAAGCCAGGCGACCTCGCGCTGGCAACGCACGGCCTTGCGCGTAACCGGCTTGATGGACGAAGAAGAAACGCTCCCCTTAGGCGGATTCGAAGCAGCCATAAGACCCTCCCATGAACAATCCGGCCCAACAAGCCCGGATGAAACACGTGCTACATCAGTATACAGGGGAGTGGGGTAGCGGGGTACAAGCGCGCCAGCGGCAAACCGAGAGCATCAACAATGTGCCTCCGCTCTATTTGGACGATGGTACGTGGGTCATTAAGTACTCGGTTCAAGCGCCGGGTACCGTTGGTTTTCGAGACCAGAATTACAACCGTAAAATGCTCAACTGCATGGAATGTGACGTCCCAGTCGGAGTCATATTTGCAACCGAGGTGGGCTATAAGGTGCTCGGCCTTGCGTTTGTTGAGCGGTTCGAGCCCGAAAACGGATGGTTTGTTCTGCACGGTCCTGTTCATAAAGGCGGACCGGACCCTCGTTTTGCGCCCGACATGAGTTATCTGAAGCACATACCCGTCGATATTGAGTTTGCCGGACAGGGTGCGACCGACGATGAAATTTGGCTTTGGCGGTCTTTTACGATCGTGCTGTTTGATCGGATCGCGTGGCGATGCAATCTCGCACACGCCTGCCGGTGCATGCTCTTCCTGATTTGTATAGCGAGAGGGGAGCGAACGTGAGCTGGCGAGGCGATATTGCGATGGGGAAGTACGGAAAACTGCCGTGCGCCCTTATAGACAACAAAATGCTTCCGAGCGTAGAAGTTGATTGCGGGTCGTTTGTCGTCGCCTGTCCTTGCTGCGGCTCGCAAATACCGTGCCTCGACATTCGGTTCATCGATGCGTGCGACAGACTTAGCGACGAAGTGAGAAAACGGACAGGCGTTCATATGCCGGTGTATCAGGAGAAATGCCCTGTTTGTGGCCTCGATATCGTGTACGACGCCGGCGACGAGGGATAGGTGATGCGGAGGAGCTGGCTGTGAAGGCATCTCTGTCCCTATAAATAAATCCCCTCACCGAGCTGCTTGTGGAACTTGGCGTGATGGTCGCGTGCCCAGGTAAAGAGCGCCTGGTCAAAGTCGGTGCGCGTGGCCGGGACGCCAAAGACGCCGGCAACTTCGACGCGTACAAACTCCAGTGCCGGCAGCTTGTTGATGGCAGTGAGGGCAAACGGGGACGAGGGCTCCTCGAACAGATAGCGGCTGCCTTGCAGCGCGTCGCAAATGGTGCACGTGTTGCCGAGCGACGGGGCTTTGGAGGCTCGCGCGCCTACGGGCTTGTAGCCGCAGCGCTTATGAAGGTAGTCGCGGATCTCGCCCGGCACGCAGCCAAGAGCGGGCACGATGGCGAGTGCGTTGGCGTTGGCCGTGTCGATGGCAATGTGCCCGGCTTCGTTGGGCGCGTGCGCGATGGCGATGCTCTCGTCGTTATCGGTTCGATAGGGAATGCCGAAGGCCGCGACCGAGGTCTCTTTGTGACACTTCCAGCACTCGCGCTTGCCCAGTACTAGATATATATACGGCGCTGAGGGGTCGGATCGGTCAACACCGGGCAGCCACTCGGCAAAGGGCTCGGGGTTGACGCCGCTGGGTACATACCAGATCTTCTTGGTCCGGTCCCATTTGGCGCCCAGCGCTTTGGCTTCTTCTTTGTGCGAAAAGGGGACATCGAGCTCGGTGCGCATGGCGGCTCCTTGGTGCTGCAGGTGCGAGTGGCTCAAGGATACCGCAGGGCGCAGACATCGCGGCGTTTTGTTGAGAAGTTGCGGCGCGGACTGCTTGGTTACGCCGTTAGATAAATTGGCAAGTAGATGGTCGGCTTTTGACCAGTTGGGCGGTTGGAGCAGCTTGCGGCGCAGTTTTGTGCCTGGCTATTGTTGATGTTGGGGTATTGAATATATTTGGCTGCCATTCGTCAGGTGAATTGTTGTTACGTTGCGATGACGGTTGGAACTGCCAGCGGATTTAGCGACAAAAAACAAAACAGCCCAGAGGACATAGCCTCTGAGCTGCGAACATTTGGTGGGCGTTAGAAGATTTGAACTTCTGACCTCTTCCGTGTCAGGGAAGCGCTCTCCCCCTGAGCTAAACGCCCGATCAAGGGTGCGCAAGCGCGCAAGGGATAATATAACGGAGCCTGAACTCGGTGGCAAGAACATTTTTAAAAATCGCTTACATTGTGGAATTCGGGGGCTTTGTCATATCCATTTCAAAAGAGCCTGCTGCCGCGATTTGACTGTCGCATAATGCAAGGCCATTGCGGTATCGAGCTATGGAAAGACGTCTGCGGAATTGTCCTACCGATAAGCGGACAAGCCTCCAGCTGGTGCCTTCGCCGTGGTAAGGTAAGCCGAATTGTTTCCAGGCTGCTTCGAGGGAATGGAATGAGCAAAGAGCGTGTCGAGCAGGTCGAAGGCGCAGGGGCTTCGGTGCCGATGACCGATATATCGAACATTGATGTGCCCGAGGGCACCGATGAGCTCAGCCGTAGCACCCGCCGCGCTTGGCGCGAGCGCCTGAACAGCGCTTCGACGCGCAAGATGATCACGGGCGTCTTGGCTACGCTGGTGGGCGGTTCGTTTTGGGGCTTCTCGGGCACCAGCGCGAGCTTTCTGTTCGATACCTACCACGTCGACACCTTGTGGCTTATGAGCGTGCGTCAGATTCTCGCCGGTCTACTCTTTATGGCCGTGGTTGTTACGCGCGACCGCGAGCGCCTGATTAAGCTCTGGACCACACCCGCCGATCGCAAGCAGCTGCTGCTCTTTACCGCCTTTGGTCTGCTGTTCAACCAGTTTTGTTATCTTTCGGCCGTGCGCCTGACCAATGCCGGAACCGCGACGGTGCTCCAATGCCTGCAACTGGTCATCATTATGGGCTACACCTGCGTGATCGACCATCGCATGCCTCGCGTGCGTGAGGCCGTTGGCATTGGGTTGGCCCTGGGCGGCACCTTTTTAATCGCTACCGGCGGCGACCCTACCAGTCTGAGCATATCGCCGCTTGGCCTGGTCGCAGGCCTTATGTGTGCGGTCAGCGCCACGTGTATGGCGGTGATTCCCGCCAAGATCCTGCCCGAATACGGCAGCCCCATCGTCACGGGCTCGGCAATGCTCACGGCGGGCGTGGTCTCGTGCGTCTTCGTGCAGCCTTGGGCGCATATGCCGGCACTCGACGCTGCCGGCGTCGAGGCGCTCGCGGTATTCGTGGTTATCGGCTCGTTTTTTGCTTACATGCTCTATATGCAGGGCGTTAAGGACATCGGCTCGGTGCGTGCGAGCCTCATCGGAACTGTGGAGCCGGTTTCGGCGACCATCACCAGCGCCGTTATGCTGGGCACGGTGTTTTTGCCGACCGACCTTATCGGCTTTGCCATGATCATCGTGATGATGTTCCTCACGGTGTAGCTGGCGCCGCCGCCAAGACAGAAAAGGTGTTGTGCCGCATTTTCGCCAATTGATGTCCGTGTCTGGAGTTTAGCTGTCGATGCTCAAAATGCCATAAACTAGTAACGTTATGGATTTTTTCATTGCGACTCAATTGCGAGGATTTCTTTATGGCTGGTAATCACTTTAAGGGCAGCGATAACGGCCGTCCTGCAGTTCCGCCGCGTCCGAACGGGGCTGGTAAGGCCGGCACGCCGGGCGGCGCTGGACAGGGCGGTTCCAGTAAGCGCGTGTCCCCGGGCGAGACGGCGATGTTTACCGCTCTGTACGAGCAGTCACAAAAGGCAAAAAAGACCGGCCGTGCAAGAGGGAATGTCTTTGCGGGCGGTGCAACCTCCGCGTCGCAGCCGAGCGGGGCTCCTTCGGTACCTGCGAACAACGCAGGTGCTGCCAACGCCGCAAATGCCGCCGGCAACGTTAATGCCGGCAAGGCCGCCAACAATACTCCCTCTGCCGGTGGCGCGGGGCTTACGGGTAACCTTGGCACGATTTACACCGGTGCCTCCGAGACTGGCACGTTCGCCCGCCTGGATGATAGCGGTGCCGAGTTTGCGGGCTCGGGTTCCAAGGAAGATTATTACGATTTTGGCTTGAACTACGGTAGCGACGCTTCGTCGAGTTCGACCTCTGACGGTCTGGTCCGTCATCGCCATCGCAAGGGCGAACGCAAAAAGCGTCACACCGGCGCCATTATTGCCGCTGTAGTCGCGGTGCTTCTCGTTGCGCTTGGCGCAAGCGGCTTTATGCTGCTTAACTCGGCAAAGACCGTAAAGAGTGAAGCGAAGGAGGCCGTCGAGATTGTCGGTGGCCTTAAGGACAAGGTCACGTCGGGCGATTTTTCGACGCTGCCTGACGACGCGAAGAAGATTGATGAGCTTTGCGACAGCATGAAGGCAGAGACCTCGAGCCCGCTGTGGACGGCGGCTTCGTTTATCCCGGTGTATGGCAGCGACATCAATGCGGCCCGCACCATGATCGACGCCCTGTCCGATGTCTCGAGCAATGCGCTGGTTCCCATGGCCGATAACCTTTCGCAGGCCACGCCCGGCAAGCTGTTTCAGGACGGCATGATTAACGTGTCCGCGCTGCAGGCGGTCGCCGATTCGCTTTCCAGCAGCTCGAAGGTGTTCAAGAGCGCCAACGAGAAGATCCAGGGCATTGGCGATACTCATATTTCCCAGGTGACCGAGCTGGTCGATAAGGCCAAGGACGGCTTTGCCATCCTCAACGGCGCGGTTGACGCGGCGGAGAAGGTCGCCCCCGTCCTTCCCCAGATGCTCGGCGCCAACGGCCAGACGCGTCATTATCTTGTGCTCGCGATGAGCAATGTCGAGATCCGCGCCTGCGGCGGTTTCCCCGGTTCTCGCGGCGTGATGTCGGTGACTGACGGTAAGCTCGAACTGGGCGATTTTGTCAAAGTCGACATGATGAAAGAGCCCTTGAGCCCGCTTCCCATCACCGATGAAGAGGCAAACTTGTTCACGACCGGATGGGGCCTGACCGGATTTAACACGCTCGGATACACGATGGGCGACGTTACGATGACGCCTGATTATCCGCGTGCGGCTCAGCTTGCCAGCGATATGCAGAAGGCCATTGTCGGAGATGACATCGACGGCGTATTTGCAGTCGATCCGGTATTTTTGCAGTATATGCTCGGCATTGTAGGCGGCACACAGCTTCCTGACGGCACCGTCGTTGATGGAAGCAACGCTGCAAAGGTGCTGCTGCACGATATTTATTGGAATTACCCGGTAGAGGAACAGGACGCCATTTTTGCGGCCGTCGCCGGATCGGCTTTTAACAAGATCGTGGACGAACTGGGCTCCAGCGATATTACTAAGATTGCTGCCGCCATCGAAAAGGGCGCTTCCGAGGGTCGCATCCTCATGTATTCGAGAAACGATGACGAGGAAAAGGCCGCGAAGGCTCTTGGAATATCGGGCGCCCTCCAAACCGATACGTCGGAGGCTCCGATCTTGGGCGTCTATGTGAACAACTACAGCTATTCAAAGATGGATTGGTTCCTCGACAAGCGAGTCACCATCGATTCTTCGGTTGAAAATGCCGATGGCTCGACGACGTATCGAGTGACCACCACGCTCAAGAACACGATGACCCCTCAGGAGAAGGCCGAGATGCCTGGTTATTTTCAGGGCCATAACGGCATTAGCCAGGATATTGATGATGAGGTGCTGAGGCTTTATCTCTATGCTCCTGCGGGAGGCAGCATTTCGGACATTAAGACTTCGGGCTCCGGTTCTATCGAGATGAACGAAGCGACGCACGATGGCTTGAAGGTTGCATGGGGCGGTGTCCACATGCTTCTTGGACAAGACATAAAGGTCGAGTACACGGTCACGACTTCGAAGGACTCTGGGCACAAAGAGCTTAAGGTTCGTACCACGCCAACCGCTCAAACGTTCGAACAGGATAAGTAAGATATGAAGTACTTTGGCACCGACGGATTTCGCGGCGAGGCCAACGTTGGGCTGACCGTAGAGCATGCGTACAAGATCGGCCGTTTTGTGGGCTGGTATTACGGCGCCAACCGCGAGCGCAAGGCGCGCGTGATCGTGGGCAAGGACACCCGTCGCTCGAGCTATATGTTCGAGGCGGCGCTGGTGAGCGGCCTGGTCGCGAGCGGTGCGGACGCCTATATGCTGCACGTGATCCCCACGCCGGGCGTAGCGCATCAGACCGTGGAAGGCTGCTTCGATTGCGGCATCATGATCAGCGCGAGCCACAACCCGTTTTGCGATAACGGCATTAAGCTCGTCAATAGCGACGGTTTTAAGATGGACGAGGACGTACTGGAGCTCATCGAAGACTACATCGATGGCAAGAGCGAGGTACCGCTGGCCACGGGCAACCACATCGGCGCCACGGTGGACTATATGCAGGGCCGCAACCGCTACATCGCTTCGCTCATCGCCAGCGCGAACTTTTCGTTGCAGGGCGTCAAGATCGGTATCGACTGCGCCAACGGCTCGGCTTCCTCGGTGGCCAAGCCGGTGTTTGACGCGCTCGGTGCCGACGTGCGCGTGATCAACGCCGCGCCCGATGGCTTTAACATCAACGTCGACTGCGGCTCCACGCATATGGAGCGCCTGCAGCGCCACGTGGTGGAGCAGGGCCTGGACGTGGGCTTTGCCTATGACGGCGATGCCGATCGCTGCTTGGCCGTTGACGAGCGCGGTCGCGTGGTAGACGGCGACCAGATCCTGTACGTGTGTGGCGTGTATCTGAACAAGCACGGTCGCCTTTCGGGCGGTACCGTGGTGCCGACGATCGCCAGCAACTTTGGTCTGGTCAAGTCGCTGGAGCTTGCCGGACTGAGCGCCGTGACCAGCGGCGTGGGCGACCGTCACGTGTATGCCAAGATGCGCGAGGGCGGCTACAGCCTGGGCGGCGAGCAGACGGGCCATACGATCTTTGGCGATATCGAGCGCACGGGCGACGGCATTATGACCTCGCTGCGCGTGATGGAAGTGATTCGTGCCGAGCGCGAGACGCTCTCGCAGCTCACGGCTCCGTGCAAGCTGCTGCCGCAGGCGCAGGTTGCCGTGCGCGTAGCGGATAAGGACGCCGCGCTCGAGAACATGGGCGTGCAGAACGCCATCGCCGAGGCCGAGACTGCGCTGGCAGGCGAGGGCCGCGTGCTCGTGCGCAAAAGTGGAACCGAGTCGGTGATTCGCGTGCTGGCCGAAGCCCCCGACCAAGCCGCCGCCGACGCCGCCATGAAGCGCATCGCCGCCGCCCTGGAAGCTCTATAGTTACGCGGTTTTACCAAACCGCGTAACTGCTCGACGCTGCAAACGGCCCCAAGCGGCAATCTGACGTTCAATTTCAAGGGCGCGACCAGAAGGTCAGCGCCCTTTCATTTCACGTTATCTTGCTCGCTTGGGGTCGTTTTCTCTGACGTCGCCAAGACATTAGCGTCAACGAGCTACTCATTGGGGACAGTCTTTGCCGATTGGCCGGTTTGCTGGCCGGATGGGCAAGGACTGTCCCCAACTGCCGGCAGAAAAGGAACGTCCCTAACTGCCGGCCTTCAAGGCCTTACAGCTGATACAGCGTGGTGAACTTGTCCTGCAGGTAGCTGCAGTAGTAGCGGGCGTCAAAGGCCATGCCGCACGCGCCCTTGATGAGCTCCGGCGCGTCCTTGGCGCGGCCCCACTGCCAAATGTGCCCGCCGAGCCAGGCGCGGACGGGTGCCAAGTCGCCGCTCGCGCAGGCGCCGTTGAGGTCGACACCGTCGCGGCACATGGCCGGCACAAACATGGCATCGTAGGCGCTGCCCAGCGCATAGGTGGGGAAGTAGCCAAACGAGCCGCCGCTCCAGTGCGTATCCTGCAGGCAGCCGTGCGTGTCGTCGGGAACGGGAATGCCCAGGTACTCGTTCATAAAGCGGTTCCAAAGCGCGGGGATGTCCTTGGCCGTGGCCTCGCCGGCAAACAGCATGCGCTCGATCTGGTAGCGCACCATAATATGCAGCGGGTAGGTGAGCTCGTCGGCCTCGGTGCGGATCAGCGACGGCTGAGCGATGTTCACGGCGTGGTAGAGCGTGTCCTCGTCGACGTCGCCGTAGACCTCGGGTGCGTGGCGGCGCAGCACCTCGAGCAGCGGTCCCATAAAGGCGCGGCTGCGACCCACGGTGTTCTCGAAGAAGCGGCTCGTCATGCCGGTGGCACCCACGGAACCGATCTCCTCCTTGTCGACGATGAGTGTGATGCTCGTGCGCTCCACGTTGGCGACGTTGATCTGGGCGAGCATGGACGGATAGGCGCAGACACGGTCGTCGTGGCCATAGCCCAGAATCATGGAGCGGTCGAGGCCCATGTCGCGGGCCGGGCCGGCGGGCACGACCTCAATCTCGGCGGAGAGGAAGTCCTCCTCCTCGACGGCGTACTGCTCCTTGAGGATGTCCAGGAACATCTGCTTGACGGGCTCCTTGGGGGCGTCCTTGTCGTCCTCGTCAAACTTGACGGGGCGGCCGCCCACGATCACGTCGAGGATCTCGGCGTCGACGGCGTCCTTGGCGGGCTTGGCCATCTGCTCGCTCGAGAGGTGGATCAGAAGGTCGGAGATGGTAAAGACCGGGTCGTCGGCCTTGTCACCGATGTTGATGTCGACGGTGGTGCCGTCCTTTTTGCAGATGACGCCTACGAGTGCGAGCGGGGAAGCGACCCAGTGGTAGCTCTTGACGCCGCCATAGTAGTGCGTGTCGAGATAAGCCATGTCGCCGGCCTCGAAGGCGGGGTTCTGCTTGAGGTCCAGGCGCGGCGAGTCCACGTGGGCGCCCAGGATGTTAAAGCCCTGCTCGAGCGGGGCGGTGCCCAGGTTGACGAGCATGAGGTCCTTGCCGTGATTGGCGGCGTACACCTTGTCGCCGGCCTTGAGCGCGCGGCCCTCGGCAATCACGGTCTCCAGATTGACGTAGCCCGCCTCCTCGGCCATCTTGATACCGGTCTTGACGCACAGGCGCTCGGTCTTGTTCTCGCTCAAAAACTGCTTATAGCCGCGGCAAAGCTCCTCGAGCTCCTCGATCTGCTGTGGCGTGTACTTTTTCCATGCGCAGGGACGCTCCATGACGCAGGCTCCTTTCGGATCGATCGTGCTGGTTGATGTACCGTGAGCCATCGTATCACGCTCGGGCCCGCGACGGCAGGGAAGCCTGATGTGCGGTGGCCGTGGGGCGGGGAGCGTGTAAACTGGAGAGAGCAAACCGTGCCCAGCCCAAAGCGAGGTATTCAATATGTCTGACAAGCGCCGTACCTTTGCCGTCATCGACGGCAACTCGCTCATGCACCGCGCCTTCCACGCCGTGCCGCCCACCATGAACGCGCCGGACGGTCGTCCCACCAACGCGATCTTTGGCTTTTTGAATATGTTCCTCAAGATGATCGATGCCTTTAATCCCGACGGCGTTGTCGTGGCGTTTGACAAGGGCAAGCCGCGCGTGCGCATGGAGATGCTGCCGCAGTATAAGGCGCAGCGCCCGCCCATGGACCCCGATCTGCACGCACAGTTTCCCATGATTAAGGAGCTGCTCGCCGCGCTCAACGTGCCAATTTTGCAGTCCGAGGGCTGGGAAGGCGATGACATCCTGGGCACTATGGCGCGCCTGGGCGAGCAAGCCGGCTGTGACATGCTGCTGGTGACCGGTGATCGCGATATGTATCAGCTCGTGACCGAGCACGTCAACGTGGTCTCGACCCGCAAGGGCCTGTCCGACGTGGCGATCATGACGCCCGAGAGCGTGGACGATCTGTATCACGGCATCACGCCGGCGCTCGTGCCCGACTTTTATGGTCTGAAGGGCGATACGTCCGATAACATCCCCGGCGTGCCGGGCATCGGCCCCAAAAAGGCGAGCGCGCTCATTGCGCAGTACGGTAGCCTGGACGAGGTCATCGCACACGCCGATGAGGTCAAGGGCAAGATGGGCGAAAACCTGCGTGCGCACATCGATGATGCGCTGCTGAGCCGTAAGGTGGCGACCATTCGCACCGATGCGCCTGTTGAGCTCGACTTTGAGGCGACGTCTTTCCCGGCGTTTTCTGCCGATGAGGTGTCTGCGGCGCTGGGTACGCTTGGTATCACCGCCATGCAGAACCGTTTCTTGGCGCTGATCGGCGGCGAGGGTGGCGCTGCTGCCACTGCCAGCACGTTTGAGATGCCCGCCGTTTTGCGCGCAGCCGCCGGCGATACTGACGCGCTTGGTGCCGTTGCAGATGAGGTCTCCCGCGCGATTGATGCCGGCGAGTGGGTCGCCGCCGTGGTGGACGACGACAAGGAAGAGGGCGCGCTCTTTGGACTGACGCGCACGCTGTGGTTGGCGACGTCCAAGGGCCTGTTCTCGCTCGAGGAGGGCGACGGCGGTGCGGCGGCTGAGGTTGAGGGCTTCAACCTCGTCCACGGCGTGATTGCCGGCGTGCTCGCACGTCTGTTTATGGAGGGCCGCGTGGCGAGCCCGGATATGAAGGCACTCCTGCATGAGCTTTCGCCCATCGATTCTTCTGAGCTCGAGCTCATGGATCCGCTCGCTGTCGATTCCACGCGTATCTTCGATACCGTGGTCGCTGCCTATCTGCTGGATTCCGATCGCTCCGAGTTCGATGAGGCATATCTTGCCGATACGTATCTGCAGATGGCGCTGCCTGCGGCGCGCGGCGCAGAGGATGCTGGTGAGGACGCTCCGGCGTCTGCCGCCCGTACTGCGGCCCTGACGTTGGCGCTCGTGGCGCCGTTGCGCGAGTGCATGGCCCGTGAGAATGCCGCCAACGTGTTCGACGGCATCGAGATGCCGCTTGTGCCGGTGCTTGCCAAGATGGAGCGCGCGGGCATGCTCGTGGACCCCGACCGCCTGCACAGTCTGTCCGAGGGCCTGGCGACCCAGATTGCCGATGTCGAGCGCAGCATTCGCGACCTGGCCGGCGACGAGACCTTTAACATCGGCAGCCCCATGCAACTCTCGCACGTGCTGTTTGATGTTATGGGACTTCCGACCAAGGGCCTCAAAAAGACCAAGCGCGGCTACTATTCGACCAACGCCAAGGTGCTGAGCGACCTTGCCCGCGACCACGAGATCGTGCGCCTGATTTTGGACTGGCGTGAGAAGTCCAAGATTAAGTCGACCTATCTGGACACGCTGGGCCCGCTGCGCCGTGGTGACGGGCGTGTGCACACCACGTACAACCAGACCATCACCACGACGGGGCGTTTGTCTTCGAGCGACCCCAATCTGCAAAACATTCCGACGCGCTCGGAGCTGGGGCGTACCGTCAAGACGGCGTTCTCGGCGGGCGAGGGCAGCGTCTTTTTGGCGGTGGACTACTCGCAGATCGAGCTGCGCCTGCTCGCGCATCTTTCGGGTGACGAGCACCTGGTGCGCGCCTTCAACGAGGGCGAGGACTTCCATGCCGAGACGGCCGCGCGCGTATTTGGCGTGCCGGTGTCCGAGGTGACACCCGACCTGCGTAGCCGCGCCAAGGCCGTGAACTTTGGCATCGTGTACGGTCAGCAGGCCTATGGTCTGTCGCAGTCGCTGCACATCTCGATGGCCGAGGCGCGCGATATGATCGATCGCTACTACGAGGCCTACCCGGGCGTGCGCACGTTCCTCGACAATGTGGTGGCGCGAGCCAAGCAGACGGGCTATGCCGAGACCATGTATGGCCGCAGACGCCATATTCCCGAGCTCAAGGCCAAAAACCCACAGCTCCGCGGCTTTGGTGAGCGCACGGCCATGAACCACCCCATGCAGGGCACCGCCGCCGACATCATCAAGATCGCCATGGCCCGCGTAAGCCGCCGCCTGGAAGAAGAGGGTTTTGCCGCCCACATGATCTTGCAGGTACACGACGAACTGGACTTTGAGTGCCCCGTCAACGAAGTCGAGCGCCTAACCACCATGGTCCGCGACGTCATGGAACACGTCGTAGACCTCCGCGTACCGTTGATCGCCGAAGCCAGCACCGGCATAACCTGGGCCGACGCGAAATAGGGAAGCACTCCGTAAGGCAAGCTCGCCCAAGACGCAAGCCCCCACATACTTAAGATTTGGGACAAACACTACTGATTAATTTGTCCCACAGTAACCAAAACAGAGGGGAGCCCCTCCCAACAAGGAGCTCCCCTCTGCTCAAATCATTTCAGCTAAGTATCTAGACACTCAAGACGCCATCTTGGCGCCCGGCCGGGTCCGACGAGCCCCGTTAACGAGCCGCCAAGATGGCGTCGATGAGCGTCAGTACGCCCCCGTCGTTGTTGCTCGGAATGCGCCATTTGGCATGCGCGTTCATGTGCTCCTCGGCATTGTCCACGATAAAGCTATGCCCGACGCGCTCCAGCATGGGGATGTCGTTGTACGTATCGCCCACGGCAGCGGCGTCGGCGATATCGATGCCCAGGCGCTCGCAGAGATGTGCTACGCCCGACCCCTTGTCGACGCCCAGGTTCATAAAGTCGATCCACTCGCGGCCAGCATTGGTGACATAGAGTCGGTCCGAGAATGCCGGGCTGTAGTCCTCGCGAAACGCTGGCTCGGCATCGTAGGCGGGGAAGAAGATCGAAATCTTGTTAGACTCGATGTCAATGCCCTCAAAGCTATCGACGTAGTTGATCGTGTTGTAGTAGACGCTGATCTCGTCGTGGTATTGATGATCGCGGGCAAGTACATAGAACTCGTCGAAGCAGCACAGGACGGGGACAGCGCGCGAATCCTCCGAGGCGCGGCTCAAGACCTGCTGATACAGCGCCACGTCGATAGTGCTCTTATAGATATAGTTGCCGCGGTAGATAACGCACGCGCCGTTATCGGGGCAAAAAGCGATGCGGCTCTTGATGTCCTCAAACATCTCCTCGAGTTTGGGGGCGGGGCGTCCGCTGGCGGGGCAGAACACGATGCCAGCCTCGGCGAGCTTGTCCAGGCGCTCGTCGAGGCCCTGAGGCAGCACGCGCTCGTCGGTCAGTAACGTCTTGTCCATATCGACAGCGAGAATCTTAATGTTGCCGATGTTGGCGTCTGATTCGTAAGTCTGCATAAAACGCGCCTTTCGGTTTCCAGAATGTTTCGGGTGATTGACCCTCTACTTGATAGTCGGGCGTATTTTCGCAGGATTGGCGCATATTTGCATCATCATTCACAAAGTAATGAAAAAACTTTTCAGAAATTTGAATTTGTCGCTTGTACAGCAGGCACTTTAGCGTAATATAGCGACCATCGAAAACGGAGACGGAAAAACAACCGCTTACCGAGGAAAAGGTACCGTTTACGATATTAGAATTGCGCCCGGCGATAGATGAAAGGAGAGGCAGATGCAGTTCGTAAAGATTATCACTACTGCAGACAATGCCATCCGACGCCAGCGCGCAATTTCCCGACGACGATAACAATCGTCTCTGTCCGCATGGGGCTAAATGCCCCCAACAGAGTCATTTTGAGGTCGTTGGGTTTAAGCACGACATAGCCGCATGTTTCTAGGGCATGCCTGTGATGCATTCTGCTGAATAACCTGATATTGCACGGTTTTTGACCTCAAGGTGACTTGCAACTGACCGATGTTCTAACTAGCTACCAAGGGCGAAAGGAAACAGCCATGAGCAAGGAAAAAGTCGTTCTCGCATATTCCGGTGGTCTTGATACATCCGTATGTGTCAAGTGGCTCCAGGACGAGAAGAATCTCGATGTCGTTTGTGTCTGCGGCAACGTGGGCCAGGAAGAGACCGGACTGGATGCCAAGAAGCAGAAGGCGCTCGACCTGGGCGTTCTCGATTGCCAGGTGCTCGACCTGCGCGACGAGTTCTCCGATGAGTTCCTGACCAAAGCCATCGCAGCAAACTCCATGTACGAGAACAAGTATCCGCTGCTCTCCGCCCTGTCTCGCCCGCTGCTTGCCAAGAAGCTTGCTGAGGTCGCCCACGAGTTTGGCGCGACCTACGTCGCCCACGGCTGCACCGGCAAGGGTAACGACCAGGTCCGTTTTGAGGCCGCCGTCAAGGCCCTCGACCCCGAGCTCAAGGTTATCGCCCCGGTTCGCGAGTGGGACCTGAAGTGCCGTCCCGACGAGGTCGCCTATGCCCACGCCCACAACGTGCCGGTTCCCGAGGGTGCCAACGACAACCCCTATTCCATCGACGACAACCTGTGGGGTCGTGCCATTGAGTGCGGTCACCTGGAGGATCCCTGGAACGAGCCGCTCGACGACGCTTGGGTTATGACCAAGAACCCCGAGGACACGCCGGACACCCCGACCTACACCGAGATTGAGTTTGAGGCCGGCAAGCCCGTCGCCGTCGACGGCAAGAAGATGAAGCTCTCCGAGATCGTCATCGCCCTCAACAAGATCTCCGGCGACAATGGCTTTGGCCGCCTCGATCTGGTCGAGGATCGTCTGGTGGGCCTCAAGAGCCGTGAGTGCTATGAGGTTCCCGGAGCCCTGACGCTCATCACCGCCCACAAGGCGCTCGAGGACATCTGCGTCGAGGGCGACCTGCTCAAGACCAAGATCAAGCTCGAGCAGGATTGGGCCACCGCCGTGTACAACGGCCAGTGGTACAGCCCGCTCAAAAACGCGCTCGATGCCTTTATGGCCGATACCCAGAAGTTCGTGACCGGCACTGTCCGTCTGAAGTTCTTTAAGGGCAACTGCCATGTCGTCGGCCGCAAGAGCCCCTTCAGCCTCTACGACTACGGTCTGGCTACCTACGACCGCGACACCACGTTTGACGAGAAGGCCAGCGCCGGCTTTATCGAGATCGACACGCTGTCGCTCAAGACGTGGGCTAAGGTCCAGGGTCCCAGCTCTGCTGCAGCCCAGGCTTAAAGGCCCTTTCCTTGGTATCCGCGCGGCCCATCCGCGTGATACATAACGGGCGCACGGGGTCCCTACCTTTCGTTATGCTTGCTGACACTTCTTAACATCGGTGGCCCCTACGTTCCGCCCGCATATATGATGCCGCGCTTGCGGCTGAGTCCGAGCCCCGCCGGGGTTGTCCGGCGGGGCTCTTTCTATCAATTTGACGGCTCTGCGCCTATATATATGAGGAGTTTCCATTATGTTCAATGCTATCGCGCATGCTTTACTTGCCCTCGCGCCCGAGTTCGATACTGCAAGGGTCGAGGACGTCCCTATGAGCCTGAAGGCCTGGATCGATGGTTCGCAGGGCAACATCCGGAGGGAGACGTTGGGCGCCAAGTGCATGGCGCGTCACTTCTTTGCAAATTAGCTACATGGCTCCGCACACGGTGGGGAATGTGTAAAACTAGCGGTTGAAAAATCGCTTTAGCGACAGGGCGCATTGCTTTGGGCGCTTGTTTTGGTATTTGGAGAAAGGGGACGGTTCCATGGCTCTTTGGGGCGGTCGTTTTGAGGCAGGCGTGGCCGAGGTCACGCAGGAGTTTGGCGCGTCGCTGCCGGTCGACAAACATCTCTATAAGCAGGATATCGCCGGCTCTAAGGCGCATGCCAAAATGCTGGCGGCCCAGGGCATCATCAGTGCCGAGGACGAGCAAGCGATTGCCAAGGGCCTGACTGGAATCGAACAGGATATCGATGCCGGCAACTTCACCTTCGACATCAACGACGAAGACATTCATATGTCCATCGAGAGCGAGCTGACGCGTCGCATCGGCGAGGCCGGTAAGCGCTTGCATACCGGACGTTCGCGCAACGACCAGGTGGCGACCGACACACGCCTGGGCGTCAAGGCGCTGGCCAAGGAGCTCATGGAGGCCAATCTTGAGCTGCGCCATGTGCTGGTGGATGCGGCCAAGAAGTACGACAAGGTGATTCTGCCGGGCTACACGCACATGCAGCATGCTCAGCCCGTGCTGCTGTCGCATCATCTGCTGGCGTATTCCTGGATGTTCGCGCGCGATTTTACGCGTCTGAAGGCCGCCTTCGATGCCGCTGATAATTGCCCGTTGGGCGCCGCCGCACTCGCCGGCACGAGCTATCCGCTCGACCGCCAGATGACGGCTGCCGAGCTTGGCTTTGCGGGCGTGATTCCTAACTCGCTCGATGCCGTTTCCGATCGCGATTTCCTGCTCGACCTGCATTATGCCGGCTCCGTCATGGCCATGCACCTGTCGCGTCTTTCCGAGGAGATCGTGCTGTGGTCGAGCTCCGAGTTCGGTTTCATCACGCTTTCCGACTCCTACTCCACCGGCTCGTCCATCATGCCGCAGAAGAAGAATCCCGACTTTGCCGAGCTTATCCGCGGTAAGAGCGGCCGAGTCTATGGCAACCTGGTGCAGCTGCTCGTGACCATGAAGGGCCTGCCGCTTGCTTATAACAAGGACTTGCAGGAGGACAAGGAGGGTGCGCTCGATACCGCTCACACGCTCATGCAGTGCCTGTCCGTTATGGCCGGTATGATTTCGACCTGGACCGTCAACGAGGATGCCATGGCGCGCGAGTGCGGCGTGGGGCACCTTGCCGCCACTGACGTTGCCGACTACCTGGCTAAGCGCGGCCTGCCGTTCCGCGAGGCACATGCCGTGGTGGGGCATCTGGTCCTGATGTGCGAGAAGCGCGGCTGCAATCTTGAGGACCTGCCGTTTGAGGTGTTCCAGGAGGCAAGCCCGCTCTTTGAGCGCGATATTACCGAGGCGCTCGACATCCCGTCGATTGTCGCCGCGCGCACGACCGAGGGCGGCACTGCTCCTGCTGCCGTTGCCGTACAGCTGCAGCGCGCCGAGGCGCAACTCGTTGCCAACGAAGGTGTGTTTGGATCGCTGACTAAGGTCGTCGAGATGGGCCACGGGGCAAAGTAAGGATTTAGCTGAAGCGGCCTTGGCCATTTATTGATAAATCGTTTTTGCTTTTACGGGCGTCTGCTGCTGCGGACGCCCGTATTTTGTTGCAATGGGGAAGGGGCTTGTCGAGAACTTCTGTAGGACCTTTGGGCAGGTTGTGAAGGGGGTACGTTCATGGGAGGCAACCGACCGTCCGCTCGGTTCGATGCGGTTGATGCGCGGTCGGATGGTACTCTAATCGGGTTTCGAAACAGAAGTGACACATATGGAACGTTTTAATAAATTGTAGCGCTTCAATAAACAGCTTTTTGTTTAACTGCAGCTAAAACTCTGTTACGATGCAGTCCGGGCGGGTGCCGGAATGGGACTTGGGCACGCGCGAACCTACTTGAAAGGCTACCTTATGGCTATCGAGAAGACCTTCATCATGATTAAGCCCGACGCGGTGCGCGATCGCAAGATCGGCGAGATCGTTGCTCGCATCGAGCGCAGCGGCCTTGTCATCGAGCGCATGGAGATGACCACGCTCGAGCGCGCTACCGTCGAGGAGCACTACGCTCATCTGGCCGACAAGCCCTTCTTTGGCGGTCTCTGCGACTTTATGACGAGCGGTCCGGTCGTCAAGATGGTCGTTTCCGGTCTCTCCGCTGTCTCCAAGATGCGCACCCTTATGGGCGCTACCAACCCGCTTGATGCTGCGCCCGGCACCATTCGCGGCGACTTCGCTGTCGATGTCAACGCCAACGTGATCCACGGCTCCGACTGCCTGGAGAACGCCGAGATCGAGATCAAGCGCTTCTTTGGCTAAACCAGCTTTGACTCCTTAAAGCTGTTAGCGTGTGGCTTGGGCGCCGCGGAACTCCATCCGCGGCGCCCTTTTATATTCCAGCTGATTTTTGGGACATGCCTAGAAATCTACTAAAAAGCCCCCGCCTGGAATGTGCGTGCATTCCAGGCGGGGGCTGTCGCTAGCGTATGGCGTTGTAAGTCTTTAGGCCTCGTCGACGACCTTGAGACCGCGGGTCTGGTCGATCTCGTTGAGGAGGTTGACGCGACGCTCGTGGCGGCCGCCCTCGAACTCGGCGTCGAGCCACTCGTCGACGATCATCTTAGCGAGCTCGGAGCCTACGACGCGGGCGCCAAAGGCGAGCACGTTGGTGTTGTTGTGCATGCGGGAGAGCTTGGCGCTGAAGGGCTCGGAGCATACGACGGCGCGTACGCCCTCGACCTTGTTGGCAGCCAGGCTGATCCCGACGCCGGTACCGCAGATCAGGATGCCCAGGTCGACGTCGCCGCTGGCAACGGCCTTACCCACCTTGTAGCCGGCGATGGGGTAGTCAAAGCTCTCGGAGGTGTCGGTGCCAAAGTTCACGACCTCGCAGCCGCGCTCCTTCAGGTGCTCGGAAATGATGCTCTTGAGCTCGACGGCGGCGTGGTCGTTACCGATACCGATCTTCATGGATGGTTCCTCTCTGGTCTGTGCGGCGCAAATGCTAAAGGTGTTTACCGCGTTCGACTGCATGATAGCGCGACTTTTGCGTAAACGCTCGGGCGTTTTTTGGTCAAACGCTTTAGCAGGCAACAAGACCGGCTTCTCATGAATGAATGCCGCCAATTTGTGCTTGAGCGCCGTCCGCCGGAACCGTGGTTGCGGTTTTTGATGCATTGTTATCAAATAAAGGAGCTAACTTTTTTGAGAGTCCAGCCCGTTATGCAAGCAGGAGATACCTATGCCTACCGATTCCATCCGTGATGCCGCGTTTTGCGATGTTTTGAACCGCGAGCTTGTCTGTGCACTCGGCTGCACCGAGCCCATTGCCGTTGCCTATGCAGCGGCGCTGGCGAGCCAGACGCTCGGTTGCGAACCCGATCATATGAATGTTGCCTGCTCGGGTAACATAATCAAGAACGTTAAGAGCGTGACCGTGCCCAACTCGGGCGGTATGCACGGTATTGAGGCCGCGGCCGTGCTGGGTGCCGTGGGCGGCGACGCTAAGAGCGCGCTTGAGGTGCTCGAGAGCGTTAACGATGAAGACCGCGCTCGTGTGGCCGAGCTCCTCGCCGACGCCGGCTACTGCGATGTGTCGCTTGTCGAGGGTGTGCCCAACCTCTACATCAAGGTGACTGCGACGGCCGGGGGCCATACCGCGGTCGTCGAGATTACCGATCACCACACTAATGTCACGTGCCATACGCTCGATGGTATTCCGGTATGCGGCAAGTCGGCGGGGGAGTGCGCCGCCTGCGCCGAGCGCGTGGTGGCCGAGCGTGCGGCAGATAACGCCGATACGCCCATGTCCATTGATTCCATCATCGACTTTATCGAGGACGGTGACATTGAGGGCGCCCGCGCTGCCGTTGAGCGTCAGATTGAGCTGAATGGCGCAATCAGTGCCGAGGGCCTTGCGCACGCTTGGGGCGCCGAGGTGGGTCGTACGCTGCTGGGTGCTCGTGCCGATGACGTCGCCTGCCGTGCCCGTGCCCGTGCGGCCGCCGGGTCCGACGCCCGCATGAACGGTTGCGCGCTGCCGGTCGCCATTGTGTGCGGCTCGGGCAATCAAGGCATTACCTGCGCCTTGCCCGTCATGGAGTATGCCGAATACCTGCGCTGCGACCACGAGCGCCTGGTGCGCGCCGTGATGCTGTCCGATCTTATCGCCGTGCATATCAAGAGCTATATTGGTGCGCTCTCGGCGTTTTGCGGTGCTATTTGCGCTGCGTGCGGTGCCGGTGCTGCGATTACCTGGCTGTGCGGTGGCACGCGCGAGCAGATTGGCTCGACGGTTTCGAACACGCTCGGTAACGTTGGCGGCATCGTGTGCGACGGCGCCAAGGCGAGCTGTGCCGCCAAGATTTCGGCTGCCGTCGATGCGGCGATTCTGGGACATGACATGGCCATGCAGGGGCGTGGCTTCCGTGCCGGCGAGGGTTTGATCCAGGATACCGTCGAGCAGACGATTGCCAGCATGGGCTACGTGGGCCGTGTGGGCATGAAGGACACCGACGTCGAGATCCTCAACATCATGATCGGCAAAACCCAAGTGTGCTAGGACAGTTCGTCGGCTACTTGGTGTTCGTAGAAGGCTTCTACTACGGCGTTAAAGTCGCGGGCGAAGTCTTCCATGGTTCCGCGCCAGGTGGCTCGGCCGGGTTTTCCCTGACCAACATAGGCAGTCTGAATGCCGCAGGCGGGGCTGGGGAAGTCACGCTTGGGGTCGTTGCCAACCATAAGGACCTCGTGCGGCTCGAGCCCCATCACCTGAAGCTGCTCTAGATAGTAGGTGGCATCGGGCTTGCAGCGGGTGGTGTTTCCCATGTGCGTGACGAGCTCAAAGGGGGCGTCGGCCAGGTCGCCCCAACCCATGCGGCACTCGATGGCCCCCTGCGGAAAGCTGGGGTTGGTAAAGAGCGCGCAGCGCAGCCCTGCGTCCTGTACGGCCTGAAGCGCGGCGTGTGCGCCCGGCATGGCATGGGCGTTGATGAGTTCGTCATTCTTGTACGGAAGAACTTCGCGGTCGTAGTAGGTAAACGCCTCGTAGATAAGTGGGTCCGAGAGGCAAATGCCGCATCGGCGCTCGACCTCTTCTTGGTAAAACTCAAGATTGGTGCGATTGTCCGTGCTGCTGCGGCGATTGGCGTTGAGGTCGACCAGGATGGTGCCGAGGCGTGCCATCGTGCCACCGCGGCTGCGGCGCCCGATATCCGCGAGCATCGAAGAGACATCCTTAAAATAGCGAAGGATGAACGCGTTGAGGTTGATGCTAAGAAGCGTTTCGTCCATATCGAAAACGACTGCTTTGAGCACGCGGGCACCTTTCTCGAAAAATCGATCTAGAATCGTTGGCTCCGGATACTTTACCCCAAAGCCGAATGCCTGGCTGGTTATCGTCAAGTTGCGGAGACGTGTGTTCATAAGATTACGAAAAAGTCTCCACACGAGTAAAAAATCGCAGTTCACGCTTGAAATCGAACTCATTTCCCCGTAACCTATACGAACGTGATTGCATAAGCGTCACATTAGTATCTGTCGGCTCCCGAGTGTTCCTAAACGTTGTGTGCTTGTCGCACCCTTCTGTAGGTCCTAGCAATCGGGGCCCCGTAGTTCGAAAGGGGTCCACCTTTGAGTGAGATTCAGAACTCGTCCATTTTCTCTCTTGACGATGTCAACGAGGAGGAGATGAACAACCTCATCGACGGTACGATTACCGACTTTGATGAGGGCGATCTCGTTAACGGCACTGTCGTTAAGATCGAGCATGACGAGGTGCTCGTTGACATCGGATTCAAGTCCGAGGGCGTTATCCCGGTCCGCGAGCTGTCCATCCGCAAGGACGCTAACCCTGCAGACATCGTTGCACTCGGTGATCCCATCGAGGCCCTGGTTCTCCAGAAGGAGGACAAGGACGGTCGTCTGGTCCTGTCCAAGAAGCGTGCCGAGTACGAGCGTGCTTGGAACCGCATCGAGGAGAAGTTCAACTCCGGCGAGAACGTCGAGGGCGAGGTTATCGAGGTTGTCAAGGGCGGCCTGATCCTCGACATCGGCCTGCGTGGCTTCCTGCCCGCTTCCCTCGTCGACCTCCGTCGCGTCAAGGACCTCACCTCTTACATGGGCACCCGCATCGAGGCCCGCGTCATCGAGATGGACCGCAACCGCAACAACGTCGTCCTCTCCCGTCGCGTCGTGCTCGAGGAGTCCCGTAAGGCCGAGCGCTCCGAGATCCTGTCCAAGCTCAAGTCTGGCATGCGTCTCCAGGGCACCGTTTCCTCCATCGTCGACTTCGGCGCCTTCGTCGACCTCGGCGGTATCGACGGCCTCATCCACATCTCCGAGCTCTCTTGGAACCACGTCAACCATCCTTCCGAGGTTGTCAAGGTCGGCCAGGAGGTCGAGGTCGAGGTTCTCGACGTCGATCTCAACCGCGAGCGCATCTCCCTGGGTCTCAAGCAGACCACCGAGGATCCGTGGCGCGCACTGGTCAAGAAGTACCCCGTCGGCGCTATCGTTGAGGGCACTGTGACCAAGCTTGTCCCGTTCGGCGCTTTCGTCGACCTGGGCGAGGGCATCGAGGGCCTGGTGCACATCTCCGAGATGGCCAACAAGCACGTGGACCAGCCTTCTCAGGTCACCCACGTTGGCGACAAGGTTCAGGTCAAGGTCATGGAGATCGACCTCGACCGTCGTCGTATCTCCCTGTCCATGAAGTCTGCTGCTGAGACTCTGGGCGTCGAGATCGAGGTTACCCCGCTGCCTTCCGAGAAGAAGGACGAGGAGACCGACGCCGAGTAAATCGGTTTGACGATCACTTGTTTTAAGGGATCCGTCCGCAATGGACGGGTCCCTTTTTGCATTTGGCACCGAGATGCGCAATGCTGCCGGGCTGTCCACAGGCTATTGGATTGTCGGTGCAT
>UROC01000008.1 GCA_900549345.1 uncultured Collinsella sp. | reverse complement strand
AAAAAAAGAACCCGATGCGTCATGCACCGGGTTCTTTACCTGCAGGAAAGGGCGATCCCTCGTCTGATCCTACAGCGTCTCGAAGTTCCAGGAGCTCATGTACTTGATCTGCTCCTCGGTGGGCTCGGGGTCCTCGGCGATCAGCGCCGCGCCTGCCATGACCATACCGGGGATGCAAAAACCGCACTGCACGGCGCCCACGGCGCCAAAGGCGTACACAAAGGCCTCGCGCACGTCCTCGGGCAGGCCCTCGACAGTCACGATGTTGCGGCCGGCGGCAAGGGCGGTGGTCAGCACGCAGGCCTTGACGGCCGCACCGTCCACATGAATGGTGCAGGTGCCGCAAGCACCCTCGGAGCAGCCGTCCTTGGCGGAATGGATGTGCAGGTCGTCGCGCAGGTAGCGCAGCAGCGGTTTGTTTTGGGTCGTCGTGTGCTCGACGCCGTTAACGGTAAAAGTGAATTCCTGTGCCATGGTGATTCCCTTCTACACGCCGGCGGCGATGCCGGTGCGGTCGTGGATGGCGCCATGCGGGCAAACGACGGCGCACATGCCGCACGACAGGCAGTCCGCACCGTCGATGTGGGCACAGTTGTCCTCGATGCGGATAGCGCCGGCAGGGCATTTTTTGGCGCACATGCCGCAACCGATGCAGCTCGTGTCGCAAATCTTGCGGGCGATGGCACCCTTGTCGGTGTTGTTACAGCGCACCAGGATGTTCTGGTAGCCGGGAACAAAGGCAATCACGCGCTGCGGGCACGCCATGCCGCACAGGCCACAGCCCGTGCACTTGGAGCGGTCCACGCGGGCGATGCCATCAATCAGTGCAATGGCGCCGTGGGGACAGGCCGTGACACAGGCGCCACAGCCAATGCAGCCTTCGCTGCAGCGGGCGTCGCCGCCTGCGGAGGCGCAACCGCTTCCGCAGGCAACGTAGGCCACGTTATGTTGAATGGATTTGGCCATAAGAGACTCGCCTATTTCTTAAGGAGATACGGATAGCTGTCGCGCACGGCCTTGATGGTCAGGCGGACGGCCTCGGGCAGACCGGTGTTGACGGCATCGACCGAGACGGTGCGGACCGTGCCGGCGACGCGAACCTTAAAGTGGTCCTCGTCCACGGCCAGGAAGCCCTCGTTCTCGGAGTTCTCCATGTCCTGATCGCTCCAGAACAGGGTGAGCTTGTCCTTGTAGGGACGACCCTCCTGGTAGGGGCAGAACACGGCGCAGTTGCCGCACTCGTTGCACATGCCGTCGACATGGACGACCTGATGCTTGGCCAGGCCCGGCACCTTAATTGCCACGTTGGCGCGGTTGGGGCACACGTCGCAGCAGACCTCGCACACCGAGCCGCAGCCCAGGCAGCGGGTCTTGGTGCAATTGCGCTTGTCGCGGCATAGCGACCCCTTGCGCTCGTAGCAGGTGTCCTCGCGACCGGCCTGCTCGTTGCAGTCGGCGTACTTGTTAAAGTCCACGCCGGCAATGGCACGGGCGACCTCGGCGGCGTCGGCGATAGCCTCGACCACGGTGGCAGGACCGCGGCGGCAGTCACCGGCAGCCCAAATGCCCTCGACGCCGGTGGAGATGGCGGCAAGGCGGCCGCGACGGTCGTGCTCGACGCCCGCGGCATCGTACAGGCTGGCATCGATGCCCTCGCCCACGGCGCAAATCACCGTGGTGGCGGAAAGCTCGACGGTCTCGCCCGTGGCGACGGGGCTGCGACGACCGCTTGCATCCGGCTCGCCAAGCTCCATAACGTCGCAGGTCAGCACGGCGCCGTTGAGTACCTTGGGCGCCAGCAGCTCGCAGAACTCAACGCCGTCAGCAAGAGCAAGATCGAGCTCTTCCTCGTCGGCGGGCATTTGCTTCTTGGTGCGGCGATACACCAGGCGCACGTTCTTCACGCCAGCCAGGCGCTTGGCCACGCGGGCCGCGTCCATGGCGGTGTTGCCGGCGCCGATGACCACGACGTCCTCGCCCAGCTCGAGTTTCTCGCCCTTCTTGGCGGCCTCGAGGAACTCCAGCACGTCGAGCTCGGCGCCCTCGCCCAAGCCCGCAGAGCCGGGCATCCAGGCACCGGTGGCCACGACCACGTCGGTAAAGCCCTGGGCCTTGAGCTCGTCAATGGACTCCACGCGGGCGTTAAGCTGAACCTTGGCGCCAAAGGCCAGGCAGAGCTCGGCATCGTGGGAGATATCGTCGCTGGCGATACGGAACTCGGGGATCACGTGACGGACCACGCCGCCGAGCGAATCGCGGGCCTCGAAGATAGTGACGGGCACGCCGGCGCGCGTCAGGAAGAACGCCGTCGCCAGGCCGGCCGGGCCGCCGCCGATAACGGCAACGTTGCGCTCGGCGTCGTTGGCAATGGCCTGGGCGCGCAGCTTGGGCAGCACGGCGGTCATGGCCTCGCGGGCGGCCTTGAGCTTGCTGGCGCGAATCTGGGCGCCCTCGGGCTCGTAGAATGCACGCTCGCAGGCACGGCCGCAGGGATGCGGGCAGATGGTACCGGTAATGAACGGCAGGGCGTTGCGCTCGATGATGATGTTGAGCGCGTCCTCGTAGCGGCCCTCGTCAACAGCCGCCAGATAGGCAGGGATATCCTGCTGGATGGGGCAGCTCGTACGGCACGGCGTGGTAAAGCAGTCGGAAAGCGGGCTCTTGCCAGCGACCTTGCGGTCGGGCAGCGGACGCAGCGGCTTCTTGTAGAGCGGGTTGGTGAGTGAGTCGGTCTGGATCGCGGTCACGGCCTCGAGAGAGACGCCCGCGAACGGCTTGCCGTCCAGATCGGTAAACTCGCCGGCCATCTGGCTAAAGCGCTCGTAGCCACCGGGCTTGAGCACGTCGGTCGCCAGGGTGACGGGCCAAATGCCGGCGTCATACAAGGCACGGATGTTGTAGACCGTGGCACCGCCGGAGTAGCTGATGCGCAGCTTGCCATCGAACTGCTCGGTAATGCGGCGGGCGGCCTCGATGGTCAGCGAGAACAGCGAACGGCCGGACATGTACATCTCGGTGGAAGGCAGCTCGTTCCTCGTCACGTCGACGGGGAACGTGTTGGTCAGCTTGACGCCAAACTCCAGACCGCGCTCGGCGCACAGGGCAATCAGGCGCTCGAACATGGGCACGGCATCGGCCCACTGCAGATCCTCGCGGAAGTGCGTGTCATCAAAGACGATGTAATCAAAGCCCAGCTCGTTGAGGCGCTGGCGGGCAAACTCATAGCCCAACAGCGTGGGGTTACACTTGATGTAGGTGTTAAGGCCCTTCTCGGTGATGAGGTAGGTCGCGATGCGCTCGATCTCGGCAGGCGGGCAGCCGTGCAGGGTAGACTCGGTGATGGAGTTGGAGACGCGCGCCGGGATGGACTCGACAAACGCAGCGTCGACATGCTCAAACTTGTCCAGGTTGGCGAGTGCCCATGCGCGGCACTCGTTCCAGACGTCGGAGCCGCTGGCGTCCTTCATGCCCTCGATGTACGCGTCGACCTTGGGGCTCTTAATGCCCTCCAGGTCATAGCCCACCGACATGTTGAAGACAAAGCCGTCCGGGCTGCCCAGACCGTACTCGCGAGCGATCAGGTGGCAGGCAAACCATGCCTTCACGTACTCGGCAAATGCCTGCGGAACCTCGAGCTCGGTCGACCACTCGCAGTTGTAGCACTCGTCCTGAGCCACGATGCAGGGCTTGTTGACGCACTTGGAGAGCTCCTCGCCGTCCATAACCTGGACGGTCTTGAGCTCAAAGAAGCGGGAACCAGCCACATAGGATGCCACGATGTTCTGGGCCAGCTGCGTATTGGGACCGGCAGCCGGGCCAAACGGAGTCTCGATGCGCTCGTCAAAAATGGGAAGCGCACCCTCCTGGTTGGTCGTGACCATCTTACGCACGCCAAAGATGGCGTCCTGGGTCTTGTGCTCCTCGATGATCCAGTTCATCAGCTGCGAAAACGGGATCGGCCTCATGATGTCGCTCATAGTGAGCTCCTCTCTGTAACGCCCGGCGAGACCGCGCGGCGGGCGCAAATACGGTGTAGCGCTAGCACAGCGCCGGCGACCCCGCGGAGGCCGCCTATGCGCGCGTCGGATGCGGCGAAACATCCGACGCGCGCGAATCTACTTGTGAATTAGTAGGTTCGATCGTTGAGCGTGCTCCAGAGCTTCTTGGACTCGGCCATGGTCCACGCGTTGATCTTGTCCTCATCAATGCCAACGAACTCGCGATCCTTGTACAGGACGCGGCCGTTGATGATGGTGGTGCGGCAGTTTTTGCCCATCATGCCAAAGAGCATGTGGCCGTCGATATTCTCCTCGCTCAGCGGCGTAAAGGGCTTGTAGTCCATGACGATGACATCGGCGGCAGCGCCGGCCTCGAGCACGCCGAGCTTGCGATCGAAGTACTTGCTCGCCATCTTGGCGTTGTTCTCGAACAGCATGGTCATGGCCTCGCACCAGCCCACGTTGGGCATGGCGGCGTTGTGTCGCTGAATGATCAGGAAGACCTTAAGGCTCTCGAGCATATCGTGGGTGTAGGCGTCGGTGCCCATGCACACGGGGATGCCGCGGCGGAAGAACTCGAGCACGGGGGCGCAGCCCACGGCGTTGCCCATATTGGATTCGGGGTTGTTGACGAGCCAGGTACCGGACTCCTTGACGATATCCATCTCGGCGGGCGTCACGTGGATGCAGTGGCCGAGCATGGTGTCGGGACCCAGCAGATTGTGCTGCAGCAGGCGCTCGACGGGGCTGATGCCACCGCGGTTGAGGCGGGAGTCCCACACGTCATTCATGCCCTCGCACACATGGATGTGGAAGCCGGTCAGGCCGTTGTTGGCCTCGGCCATCTTATCCATGGTCTCGTCCGACAGCGTAAAGGTGGCGTGACCGCCAAACATGGCGGCAATCATGTGGTTGTCGTTATCGCGACGCTCCTTGGCGGCCCACTGGGCAAACTCGGCGTTCTCGGCAATGGCCTGGTCGCATTTTTCCTGACCGCGGCGGTCGGAGACCTCGTAGCACAGGCACGAACGCATGCCCAGCTCCTGAGCTGCATCCTTAATGGTAAAGAGGCTTCCCGGGATCTCGCAGAAGCTCGCATGGTGATCGAAGATCGTGGTGACGCCATCGCGGATGGAGTCCAAAATCGTGGCATAGGCGCTGGCCTTGGTGCCGTCGAGCGTCAGGTTGTCATCGATCTTCCACCACTGCTGCTCAAGATTCTCCAGGAAGTTGGTGGGGTTGCAGCCCTTAATGGCAAGGCCGCGGGCCAGACCCGAGTAGATGTGGGTGTGGCAGTTGATGAGTCCGGGCATGATGAGGTTGCCCTGGGCGTCGACGTACTCGGCATCCGGGTACTTGGCCTTGAGCTCGCACTCGGGGCCCACTTCGACGATCGTATCTCCGTCAATGGCGACCGCACCGTTTGGAATAAACGGGGTCTGAGCGTTGCGAGTAAAAACGGAACCGTTAGCGACCAGAAGCATGGATGCTCCCTTCAACATCAGAGGCGGGGTTTGACACCTCTGACATGGCGGAGTGCGAAGCGCCGGCCTACACCGGAAACGGGCCCTCTCCCGTCAACGCTTCACCAAAGGGACAAACCCTTTGAAGTGCGGCTTGGCGCCGCATGGCGTCGGCGGACGAGGCGATGCGCCCGCCGACGAATAGCACCGAATTGGTTACTTCTTGCTCTCGGGCAAGACCAGATCCACGGCAGCGTCCTTGGCAGCATCGATGTGTTGAGCCACGACCGGCGTCTGCGGAAGGATCAGGTTAAGGACAATGGCCATGATGGCGGTGGGGGTTACGGCATTGGAACCGATGACGGTGGACACCCAGGCGGGCATACCCTCGCCGGCAAGGCAACCGCTGGCCATCCAGATACCCAGGCCAAAGACGACGGAGGTGCCGACGATGGTGGTAGTGCGCTGCGTGAGGCCCTCGCGGGTGAACATGCGCACGCCGTTCATGGTGATGGTGCCAAAGACGCCGACGGTCGCGCCGCCGATAACGGGCTGCGGGATAGCGGAAAGGACGGCAGAGAGCTGCGGGAACAGACCGGCGATGGCAAAGACGGCCGCGATGATCACAAAGACCCACTTGTTGACGACCTTGTTGGAGCAGATGATGCCCACGTTCTGGCCAAGGGCGCTGGTGGGAAGACCGCCCAGCAGGCCGCCGACCATAGAGGTGAGGCCCTGGGACACGATAGCGCCGGAGAGCTCGCGCTCGGTAGGCATACGGTCGATGGAGCCCAGGCAAGCGGCGGAGACGTCACCGATAACCTGGATGGCGACCATGGGGAACACGACGGCGAGGGTAATGCAGACTTCGGGATCAAACTCGAGCGCGTAGGGCATGAGCTTGGGAAGGGCGAAGACCTGAGCGGTGGCGACGCTGGAGAAGTCGATCATGCCAAAGGGGATCGAAACGATCATGCCAACGATCATGCCAAAGAACACGGATCCCAGCTTGAGCGTGCCCTTGCCAAAGTTGGCGAGCGCAAAGACCACGGCGAAGGTGATAAGAGCGACGCACCAGGCCTGCGGAGTGCCCCACAGCGGCGTACCCATACCGCCGGCCATATACTTGACGGCCGTGGGATACAGCGAAACGCCGATGGAGAAGATGACCGTACCGGTCACGACGGGCGGGAACAGCCACTTGATCTTGCTGTAGGCCAGACCAAAGAGGACCGCGACGGCGCCGCCGACGATCTCGCCGCCCAGCAGCGCACCAAAGCTAAAGCCCGAGGCACCCATGGCCTGCAGGGCCGGCAGGAACGCGAACGAAACGCCCATGACGATGGGCAGGCCGCCGCCGATGCGACGGAAGGGAGCGAAGGCCTGAAGGGCCGTATCGATCGCCGAAAGAATGAGCGCGACCTGGATGATGTCGGTGCTCTGCTGGCTATTAAAGCCGTAGACGCCGGCCATGATGACCGCCGGGGTAATGATGCCGGCAAACGATGCCAGTACGTGCTGAAGGGCACACGGGATCCATGCCTTCGCGAGTGAACAGGGCTTCAGTGCCGTTCGTAACCGTCTCCTGGGTCATTTGACCACCAATCCTCGAAATAGTTGTTTTCGCATCTAACGCTCTATTGTGACGCAGTGCGGGGTTGAGGTTGTGCCTTCGTTGCATATCGTATTAAAGATGATTCTCATTCTCAATAATAATTTTTTGTTATCAGACTGTTCTTCAGCTGAGATAATGAATTTCCGCAGGTCAGGAAAGTGTCTGGTCAAAATAACATCTAACTTTTCTTTTGGTCAACCGTTTACCGCCAAAATCATACCGTTCGTCTGTATTACGCAATGTACCTGCGAATATGTGAGTCAATAGACACCGTGTTACCATGAGAAAAAATTGTTATGAGCATTTCCGATTTCACCCAAAGGAGTTGCCCGTGAACGAGACCGTACGTCGCTTTTTGCCGATGGTCGATTTCCTGGAGCAGATACTCGGCAAAAACAGCGAAATCGTGCTGCACGATTTCTCGGATCCCGACCACGCCATCGTCGATATTCGCAACGGCATCGTGAGCGGTCGCAAGGTCGGTGGTCCCGCCACCGATCTGGCACTCAAGATCATGCACGACGCCAAGTATCGCGACCTGCCGTTTATTACGGGCTACGAGGGGCGCGGTGCCGGTGGCAAGACGTTGGAGTCGGCGACGTACTTTATCCGCGAGGATAACGAGATCGTCGGCATGCTCTGCGTCAACACCGATCTCTCGACCGTGCGCTCCATCAACGCCATGGCTCAGCAGCTCATGGCCTGCTTCGACGCTGTGCCAAGGCAGACGGAGCCCGCGTCTATCGAGGTCGAAAGTCTTTCGGAATCTACACAGGAGCTCATCGACCGCAGTATTTCCGAGTTGCTCGAAAGCCGCGGGCAGGATGTCGCCTCGCTTGGGCAGGCCGATCGCGTGGACGTTATTCGCCACCTCAACGGCAACGGTGTATTTATGCTCAAGGGCGCTGTTGCCTGCGCTGCCGCCGCGCTGGGCATCTCGGAGCCCAGCGTCTACCGCTACCTGCAAAAAGTCCGCAAGGAGGGCTAACGAGCAAAATGGAGCGCGGCTCCACAAGCGATTCGTCACTTGACAAAAGACCCTGCAGCTCGCACGCGCTGCAGGGTCTTTTTGCATGTCATGTTTAGTTGTGGCCAACGCCTTAGAGAGCGGCGACGACCTCGATCTCGACCAGACCGCCAGCCGGAAGAGCGGCAACCTGGAAAGCGCTGCGCGCGGGGAACGGGGCCTCGAACTTGGAGGCGTAGATCTCGTTTACGGCAGCGAAGTCGGCAATGTCAGCCAGGTAGACTGTGGTCTTGACGACATCGGCAAAGGTGGCGCCGGCAGCGGTCAGCAGGGCCTCGACGTTAGCAAGGGACTGCTTGGCCTGGGCCTCGACGCCCTCGGGCATCTTGCCAGTTGCGGGATCGATGCCCAGCTGGCCGGACAGGAACACCATGTTGCCGGTCTGGATACCAGGGGAATACGGGCCGATGGCCGCGGGTGCGTTATCGGAAGACACGACGGTCTTGCTCATGTTTTTCTCCTTACAAGTAAAAGGGAACGGGAGCGCGGCGTTCACACCGGGAGGCACAGTTCGGTCTGAACACCGCGCTTGATTGGGATAGTACTCAAGGTTTCCGCGCGATGCAAGATTATTATCACGTTGCGAGAATATTTTATCGCCCAACGGTTTCCCCGGACCGCTGAACGGTTCTCATGTGGAGCAGCCAGTCCAAGCTGCTGAAGACTTTATCCCGCTTAGAGCACGGGCATCGCCTGCCGCGACGGCACCACTATACTTTTGAGTATCTGAGCATTTTGAAAGGCAGGATATGACCGCAACCGCCAGTCGAACCACCAACCGCAGACCCGAGCTTTTGGCGCCCGCCGGAGGGCCCGAGCCCTTTGCCGCCGCACTCGCCGCCGGGGCAGACGCCATCTACTGCGGCATGGGCAGCTTCAACGCACGCCGCAAGGCCACCAACTTTACCGACGAGGCCTTTGAGCAGGCCTGCCGCGCCGCGCATCTGGCCGGCTCGCGCGTCTACGTCACGGTCAACATCGTCATCAAGGAATCCGAGATGAGCGATGCGCTGCAGCTCATCCATCGCTGCTCCACGCTGGGCGCCGACGCCTTCATCATCCAGGACTGGGGCCTGTTCTTTGAGGTCAAGCGCACGATGCCCAGCATCGAGACGCATATCTCGACCCAGGCGAACATCCACGACGACCGCGGAACCATCTGGTGCCGCGAGCAGGGTGCCGACCGCGTGACCCTCTCGCGCGAGCTCTCCATTGACGAGATCGCCACCATCCACGACGCCGCGCCCGATGTTGACCTTGAGGTCTTTAGCCACGGTGCCATCTGCTTTTGCTACTCGGGCCTGTGCCTGCTTTCGAGCTTTGCCATGGCGGGCCGCTCGGCCAACCGCGGCATGTGCGCTCAACCCTGTCGCCTGCCTTACGAGCTGATCGACGAGAACGGCCGCTCGCTCTCCCCTGCCGGTCGCGAGCGCGCGCTGTGCCCGCGCGACACCAACACTTCGCAGCTTGTTCGCCGTCTGTATGACGCCGGCGCCGCATCGCTCAAGCTCGAGGGCCGCATGAAGGCTCCCGATTACGTGTATTCCATCGTCGACGTGTATCGTCATCAGATTGATGACATGCTGGCCGGAACCACCGTTGCCAAGGACTGCTTTAACCGCGACTTTACGCACGCCTATCAGGACGGCACCTCGGGCGACGAGATGATGAGCTATGAGCGTTCCAACAACCGCGGCCAGATCGTGGGCACGGTGCTGGGCAGCCGCCCGGCCAACCGCGATGTGCGCGGCCTTAAGCCCGACGACCGCCGTCGCCGCGCCGCCATCGCCCGCATTGAGCTGTTTGAGCCCGTGGGCAAGGGCGACCTGCTGGAGCTTCGCCACGATAACGAGTTTGACCAGTTCCTGACCACCATTGCCGCCGATGATGCCGCAGCCGGTGAAGTCATCGAATGTCGCGTACCCCGCAGCATGCCCGAGGGCTGCCGCGTCCGCGTGATTCGCAGTCAGCGTGCCATCGACGCCGCCGGCGCCGCGCTCAAGCGCGATGTGCTGCGCCGCCGAGCTGTTGATGTGTCCGTCGTGGCGCGTCTGGGCGAGCCGTTTACCGTTACGCTCACCTGCTGCGACGACCCTTCGCTTACGGCCACGGCCACGGGCTTTACCGTCGAAGCCGCCAAGACCCGTGCGGTCGAGGCGTCCGATCTGGTTGAACACGTCGGCCGCATGGGTTCCTCTCCCTTTGAGGCTGCAAGCTTTGAGGTGGCACTCGATGAGGGCTGTGGCATGGGTTTCTCCGCCGTACATAAGGTGCGCGCCGCCGCTTGCAAGGCGCTGGAAGAGGCCATTCTGGCGCCGTACGCGGAGCGCGCGAAAACGCTCGAGCTGCCGGCGATTGTCACCAGTGATTCCCGCCCCGCGCCCGAGCACTACCGCGACGAGCCGCAGATCTGCGCCACCGTCACCTCGCTCGAGGCCGCCGAGGCAGCCCGCGCGGAGGGCGCAACGCGCATCTACATGACCACCGACGTACTCGACGCGTCCGGGCTCTCCCCCACCGACGCATTTGAGCAGGGTATCGTGCCCGTACTCGACGAGGTCTGCCGCGCCGTTGACCACGTCCGCGTCGATCCCTGGATCAATGCCGGAGCCACCGTCGCCGTCGGCAATATCTCCGAGCTCGCCGTAGCCGCGCGTGCCGGCGCCACGGCCGAGATTCGCTCTTGCCTGCCTGCGCACAACACGCCTTGCATGGAGGCACTTGCCGAGCGCGGAGCCGGCGCGTTTTGGCTCTCGCCCGAGATCACGCTCGACGAGATCGTCTCGCTCGGCGCCGCCGCGCCCGCGGCTCTGGGCATCACCGTCTTTGGCCGCCCGCGCGTCATGACAAGCGAGCATTGCATTCTGCAGGTTGCCAACGGCTGCATCCACGATTGCGCCAACTGCCGCCTGCGCGCCCGCAAGCTGTCGCTCAAGAATATCGACGGCAAGGTCATGCCGGTGCGCACCGACATCCACGGCCGCTCACGCCTGTACGACGCCTACCCCATCGACCTTACGCCCCAGGTACCACAGCTGCTCGACGCCGGCGTCCGTCGTCTCATGGTGGACGGAACGCTGCTCGAGGCCGATGAGATTGGCCGTGCCGTCGCTCGCGTCCGTCGCGCTGTCGAGGCGGCTCAAGCCGGCCGCCCGCCTGCGCGGCGCCACCTCGGGCTGCATGTTTGTGGGAATTAGCTAACCGAAAGGTTTACACGTGAACGAAGAACCTCAAGTCCTCTATTGCGACGCCTGGCTCATGGCCATCGACAAGCCCGCCGGCATGATCGTCCACGGTGACGGCACCGGCGAGCGCACACTTACCGACTACGCCAGCGACCTTTTGCTGGCGATGGGCGACGGCTTTGCCGCGACCGACATGCAGCCGCTCAACCGCTTGGACCGCGACACCACCGGCGTGGTGCTGTTCTCGCTCGACAAGCAAACGCAGCCCGCCTTTGACCAGATGATCATCGACCACGCGTTCGAAAAGCACTACCTGGCGCTCGCCGAGGGCAAGATCGACTGGAACGAAAAGCTCATCGACAAGCCCATCGCGCGCGACCGCCACGATAGCCGCAAGATGCGTGTCGGCGCCAGCGGAAAGCCCTCTCAGACGCGCGTCAAGGTGCTCAAGCGCCTTAAGAGCCGCCGCGGCCTGCCCACGCGTTCGTATATCGATGTCGAGCTGCTCACCGGCCGCAAGCACCAGATCCGCGTGCATCTGGCGAGCGAGCGTCATCCCCTGGTAGGCGACGAGCTCTACGGCACGCCGCGTCCCTGCGGCCTCATGCTCCACGCCCACAGCGTGTCCTTCACGCACCCCGTAACCGGCGAGCACATTCACATCGAAGCCCCCTGCCCCTGGGAGCCCTAAACCACCACAAAGGGGACAGGCATCTTTGTGGTGGTTTTGCCGCAATGGCTCAGCCGCGGTCCCAAAACGTCTGGATCTGTAACAGTTAGAGCCCGTTTTCCGGTCTATCTGTTACAGATCGAGACATTCGAATCCCCCTTAAGGGAAAACCTCAATCTGTAACAGTAACTCGGCAAAATTCACCCCAGATGTTACAGATTGAGAAAAAGGGACGACGCGGTTCGGAAGTATCTCGCACTGTAACACCTAGCCCACTTTTAACGGTCCAGTTGTTACAGACTTAGACAAACCGGTAGACAACGAATGCGGCAACGCCCGGGATGGACGTTGCCGCTTTTCTACTGAGAAAACTAAATGGCATTGGCCTTAGCCTGCCCCCGCTCGCTAGACCGTGATGACGTTTTCCATCGCCCGGTACTTGGCGGGCACCTCGCCCGCGGTGATAATCGTTGCGTCGCGGAAGTCCGCAAACTTGACGGGCGCCACCATGCCAAATTTGCTGGCGTCCGAGATTACGAAGCGTTTGGCCGTATGGCGCATCGAAATGCGCTTGACCTGTGCCTCCTCGATATCGGGCGTCGTAAAGCCCTGCTCGGCGGCAATGCCGTTGGAACCCCAAAAGCCGCAGTTGAAGTTGTAGCGTTCTAGAGTTGCCAAGGCATCGGGGCCAACGAGCGCCTCGGTCTCGGGTTTGAGCTCGCCGCCCAGCACCACGGTACGCATGCCGCGCAAAGCGAGATGCTGAGCATGGAGCACGGAATCAGTCACATAGGTTACCCCTTCGAGATGCGGAAGATGCTCGATGAGCCTGAGCGTCGTCGAACCCGAGTCGATGTATACAAAGCTCTCGGGCTCCACAAGTGCCGCCGCACGGGCGCAGATACGTTCCTTGTCGTCGTTATGGAGATCGCTGCGCTCATTAAGCGTTAGGTCGCGCGTCACGTGCGCGCGCTCAAGGCTCGTCGCCCCACCGTGCACCTTGGCGATACGGTGTGCGCGATTGAGCGTCTGCAGGTCGCGCCGAATGGTAGACGCCGTCACGCCCAGGGCTTCGGCAAGCTCCGGCACGGTAACCGAGCCGGTCTGCTGAACCATCGACACGATCGCGTTGAGCCTATCTTCCGCTAGCATCGCTTACTCCTCCTCGGGGTACACGACTCCCCAGTCGGCGCGTAGCTTGGTCATCAGCTCCATAACATCAGAAGCATAATCCAGCAGCTCACGCTTAGAGTCGTCGCCGGCAACGGCCTTCTCAAGATCGGCCATCTCATAGCAAAGGGCGTAAGCCTCGGTGCCGGCGTGGACCTCCTCGCGGTGGCCGTCCGCAGTCCACACGATGGTCGCGTGATCGGCGCGCGGATACTCGTTGACCTCGATGTAGCACTTGTCAAAGCTGATGACCGAGCGCTTGGGCTGCTTGGAGTGAAGCGTAAGGCTCACGACGCCCAGCTGCTGCTCGGCATTGCGGCAGACGATGCCGCCCGCAACATCGACGTCAGTCTCGCAGGTGTTGCCGAGCGAAACAATTTCGTTTGGCTGGCTGGCCATAAAGAGGCGCATGACGGACAGGGCATACACGCCAATGTCGAGCATGGCACCACCAGCAAGGTTGCGGTTGTAGAAGCGGTTAGTCAGGTCGCCGTACTCCTTATAGCTGCCAAAGTTGAGCTGGACGAGGTTCATGTGGCCAAAGTCACCCGCATCCATACGGCGGCGCAGCTCCTGATACAGCGGCATGTGGAGCACCGTGGTGGCATCCATAAGGACCACGTTGTGCTCGTCGGCGATGGCACGGGCCTCGTCGAGCTCGGCGGAGTTGAGGGTAATGGCCTTCTCGCAGAGCACATGCTTGCCGGCGGCCAGCGCGGCACGCAGATAGGTAATATGCGTATTGTGCGGCGTGGTGATATAGACGGCGTCGATGTCCGGATCGGCGTAGAGGTCCTCGACCGTTTCATAGACCTTCTCGATGCCATACTGCTCAGCAAAAGCTTGAGCCTTGGACAGCGTGCGGTTGGCGACACCCGCAAGCTTGCGGCCGGCAAGAGCGAGAGATTGGGCCATCTGGTTGGCAATAACGCCGCAACCGATCACAGCCCAACGGAGCTCGGGAGCCGTAAAGATGTCCTCAGGGAACGGCTTGTCCTGGACCGAAGCGAATGCTGCTTTGGCGGCTGCCGCAGCGTCGAGTGGAACCTGCTTGGAATCTGCCATATGTGCCTCCTGGGTCATGGAGCGTCTAACATTTCTGCCGTCTCTATATTCGCACAAATTAGCGCGTATGTGCGTGCTTTTGCGTATATAACCGCCAAATGGTCAAAATACAGCCGCAGACGGCGCTTATACACGCATAGCCACGCAATCATACGCACGCAAATACGCACAAATGCGCACTAATCATTACTCGGAGACGGGGAATTCTGCTTAGAACTCGAAAGACAGGATGATCCGCTTCGCCTCGTCGCTCATGGCGCACTGCAGCTCTAAGGACCGTCCCAAACAGCCGACAGAGACGATATGAGCAGGACATAAAACATTGAGAGCCCCTGCTGCATGAAAGACCGCGGATTAGGCCGACAATGGTGAGTGTCTAATTCAGCCGCGGCGGCCACGCCGCATTCATGGAAGGGGCTCCCATGCTCGATACTACCACCTTCGTCGGCCTCGACGTCCACGCCCGCTCGATAAAGGCCGTCTCCCTCGACGTCATGACCGGGGAGGTGCGCTGCGCGACCTTCGGCTACGACGCCGGCGCCGTCGCGGAGTGGGTCCGCTCCGTGGACCCCGGGGCCAGGTGCGTGTACGAGTCCGGGGTCACGGGCTTCGACCTGCAGAAGAGGCTCTCCGGCCTGGGTGTCGACTGCGTGGTCGGCGCCGTCTCGAAGATGATCAAGCCCAGCGCGGACAGGCGCAGGAAGAACGACCGCAACGACGCCGAGTTCCTCGCCCGCATGCTGTCGGTCGGCAACGTGGTCGAGGTGTGGGTCCCCGACGACGAGTGCGAGGCCGCCCGCGACCTGACCAGGGCGCTCGAGGACGCGAGGGACGACCTCTCGCGCTCGAAGCAGCGGCTCTCCAAGTTCCTGCTCAGGCACGGGCTCGTCTTCGACGAGAGGACGCCCACCGGCCGCAGGAAGGGCAACTGGACCCGGGCGCACTGGTCCTGGATCGAGTCGATTAGGTTCGCGGAGGGGGCCGACGAGGAGGTGCTCGCCTACTACGTCGACGCGGTCAGGCGGGCGGCGGAGGAGAAGGCGAGGCTCGAGGGGCTCGTCGAGGCCGAGGCCCGCAAGCCCAGGTGGCGGAAGAGGGTCGACTCCCTCCGCTGCCTCAAGGGCGTCGACACCGCTTCCGCCGCCGACCTCGTGTTCGAGGCCGGCGAGTTCTCGAGGTTCAGGAACGCCCGCTCGTTCGCGGCGTGGGTCGGCCTGACGCCCTCCGAGCACTCCAGCGGGGAGAGCGACCGCAGGGGCGCGATCACCAAGGCCGGCAACAAGCACCTGAGGAAGACGCTGGTCGAGGCCGCGTGGCACTACCTGACGTGCTCGGGGCGGCCGAAGGACCTCGCCAAGGGCCAGGCCCCGGACCGGGGCGCCCGGAGGCATGCCGCCAAGGGCGTGCGGAGGCTGGTCGAGAGGCGGGAGGCGCTGCTCGCGCGCGGGGTGCACGGCAACAAGGCGAACGTCGCCACGGCGCGCGAGCTCGCCTGCTGGGTGTGGGCGGTCGGCCTCATGGCCGAGGAGGCGTAGGGGGGCGGTCCCCCGCACATAAGCCAGTCACCCCGGAAGCGGTTCGATCCGAAGCCGTTGAGGCGAACCTCAGGTCCCTTTTCTGCGAGCGCCCAGGGCGCCACACGCGTGCACAGACTGTCGGTTCGACGTAGAAGCCTCAGCCGTAGCAACGGATTGCCCAGCGAGAGATCGCCACGGGCGGATATTAAACTGCAAAGACGAGCGTCGGTAAGACACGCCGAGGTCGCCGCGGACGGGTTGATATAGGGAGAGGGCCTGACCCCATATCGTTGGGGCCAGGCCCGATTTTGCCTCTTGACAATGTCCTGCTCATATTAAAAGGAACGTCCCCAGGTGCCGGCATTTTAAGTCAGTCCCCAATGAGCACAATCGCTCATTTAAGTCTGTCCCCAATGAGTGGAGATACAAAAAGGCCCGGGTGCCGTTGCATCCGGGCCTTTGCTAGCAACTTGATGTTGCGGGCAGCTTAGAACTTGTGGCCGCACTTCTTGCAGACGCGCAGCTTGTTCTTGCCGTCCTTCTCGTGACCGACGCGGGTAACCTTACCGCACTCGGGGCAAACGAGATTGACGTTGGAGGCGTCGATGGGAGCCTCCTGCGAAACGATGCCGCCCTGCTGGTTGGCAGCGTTGGGCTTGACGGCCTTCTTGACGACCGAAACGCCCTCGACAACGACCTTGTTCTCGGCGGGGAGAGCACGCAGGACAACGCCCTGCTTGCCGCGATCCTTACCAGAGAGAACCTGGACCTTATCGCCCTTCTTGATATACATATATCTCCCCTAACTACAGGGTCTCGGGAGCGAGCGAGACGATCTTCATGTACTTCTTGTCACGAAGCTCGCGAGCGACGGGCCCGAAGATACGGGTGCCGACGGGCGAACCATCGTTGTTGATGACAACGCAGGCGTTCTCATCAAAGCGAATGTAGGAGCCATCCTTGCGGCGGATCTCCTTAACGGTGCGAACGACGACGCAACGGACAACGTCCTTCTTCTTGACGTTGGCGCCAGGGGTAGCCTCCTGGACAGCACCGATGAACACATCGCCGATGCCTGCATAACGACGCTTGGAACCGCCAAGCACCTTGATGCAGCGAATCTTGCGAGCGCCGGAGTTGTCGGCGACGTTCAGCATGGTTTGCATCTGAATCATGGTAGATGTTCCTCCGAACTAAGAACCGAAGAGAGGTGCGCAGCCTTTATACGGCCCGTGGTATGCAAGCCAGGCATACGCACATCTTCGGAAACGTACAAGTCGTAAGAGCGACTGCTTATTTAGCGCGCTCGACGACCTCGATGAGGCGCCAACGCTTCATCTTGGACATAGGACGGGTCTCCATAACGCGGACGGTATCGCCCACGCCAGCCGTGCACTCCTCGTCGTGAGCGTGCAGCTTCTTGGAGCTGGTCATCATCTTGCCGTACTTGGGGTGACGCTTGCGCTCGGTGATGGTGACAACAATGGTCTTGGCACCGGAGACGGAGGTAACGACACCCGTACGGACCTTACGCGAGTTACGCGAATCAGTCATGTTCTCTCCTTAGGTCCTACTCGGCGACAGCGGACTTCTCCGCTGCGATCTCGCGGGCGCGCTGCTCCGTGAGGACGCGAGCGATGTCCTTCTTCACGGTGTTGACGCGAGCGGTGTTGTCCAGCTGGCTGGTGGCCATCTGGAAACGAAGGTTAAAGAGCTCGGCGCGCATTTCCTTCAGCTTCTCAACGAGCTGAGCGTCCGAGAGCTCACGAATCTCTGCGGGCTTCATTAGTTCTCCTCCTTGGCGGCGGCGGCGTCCTCAGCAGCCCACTTGGCCTCGAGAGCGGCCTCCTCAGCCATCTCCTTCTCGATGCGCTGCTCAGCGTTCTTGGCAGCAACAATCTTGGTCTTGATGGGGAGCTTGTGCTGCGCAAGACGCAGAGCCTCGCGAGCGACCTCCTCGGGAACACCCTTGACCTCGAACATGATGCGGCCGGGCTTGACGACGGCCACCCACTCCTCGGGGTTACCCTTACCAGAACCCATGCGAGTCTCGGCAGGCTTCTTGGTGATGGGCTTATCGGGGAAGATCGTGATGTAGACACGACCGCCACGCTTCATGTAGCGGGTCATGGCAATACGAGCGGCCTCGATCTGACGGTTGGTGATCCAATGGGCCTCGAGAGCCTGGATACCAAACTCGCCGAAATGCAGCTCGGTATTACCCTTGGCCTGGCCCTTCATGGAGCCACGCTGCACCTTGCGGTGAAGAATACGCTTAGGGGCAAGCACTACTGACCCCTCCTCTCGGAGTTACGACGACGAGGACGGGAAGAGCCCTCGAGTGCAGGGTTGGGAACAGGCTGGCCCGGGAGCTTCTCGCCCAGGTAGATCCAGACCTTCACGCCGCAAGCGCCCATGGTGGTGCTGGCGACAGCCGTGCCGTAGTCGATCTTGGCACGGAGGGTGTGCAGAGGCACGCGACCCTCACGGTACCACTCACGACGGCCCATCTCGGCACCGCCGAGACGACCGGAGCACTGGATACGGATGCCCTTAGCGCCGGCCTTGCGGGCGGACTGGACAGCCTTGCGCATGGCGCGACGGAAGGCAACGCGGCCCTCGAGCTGCTCGGCGATAGACTGAGCAACGAGGTTGGCGTCGAGCTCGGGGCGCTTGATCTCGACAACGTCGACGGAGAGCTGGCCCTTGGAGACACCAGCGACCTTCTCGAGCTCGGTGCGGAGGGTATCGATCTCGGCACCCTTCTTACCGATGACAACGCCGGGGCGAGCAGTGAGGATGATGACCTTCACCTTGTCGCCAGCGCGCTCGATCTCGACGCGGGAGACAGCTGCGCGGGAAAGACGCTTCTCGAGGTACTTGCGGATCTCGAGATCGTTACCGAGGGTCTTAGCGTAATCCTTCTCTGCGAACCAGCGGGAGCGCCAGTTCTCGGTGATGCCAAGACGGAAGCCGGTGGGGTAGACTTTCTGACCCATACAGCTTTACGCCTCCTTTCGAGGAGCAACGACGACGGTGATGTGGGAAGTACGCTTCAGAATGCGAGAAGCGGAACCCTTGGCGCGGGGACGGATGCGCTTAAGCGTCGGACCCTCGTCAACATAGGCAGCGGCGACAACCAGGTTGTCGGCACGCAGACCGTTGTTGTTCTCGGCGTTCGCAACGGCGGAACGGAGAACCTTCTCGACATCCACGGCGACAGCGCGGTCGCAGAAGTGGAGGATGTCGAAGGCCTGAGCGACAGGCTTGCGGCGGATCAGATCGACCACCAGGCGGGCCTTGCTGGGGGAAACACGCACGTACTTAGCGACGGCGCGAACCTCGGTGGCCTCAGTTTCAATAGACTTAGTTGCCATTTACGGTTAACCCCCTATTTGGCCTTGTGGCCACGGAACGTACGAGTCGGCGCGAACTCGCCGAGCTTGTGACCAACCATGGACTCGGTAACATACACGGGCACATGCTTGCGGCCGTCGTGGACGGCGATGGTGTGACCAACCATCTCGGGGAAGATGGTGGACGCGCGGGACCAGGTCTTCACGACGTCCTTCTTGCCAGCCTCGTTCATCGCGGTGATACGCGAGAGAAGGCGAGTCTCCACGAACGGGCCCTTTTTGAGACTTCTGCTCATAAGTGCTTTCTCCTAAAACTCGGTATCCGAAATTACTTCTTACGGCGACGAATGATGTGCTGGTTCGAGACCTTCTTCTTCTTGCGCGTACGAAGGCCCTTCGTCGGCTTACCCCAGGGGGTAACGGAGGGACGACCAGAGGGGTGGTTCTTGCCCTCGCCACCGCCGTGCGGGTGGTCGACAGGGTTCATGACGGTACCGCGGACGGTCGGGCGCACGTTCATGTGACGCTTACGGCCGGCCTTGCCGATGACGATGTTAGCGTGATCGGCGTTGCCGACCTCACCGACGGTGGCGCGGCAGGTAACGAGGATGCGGCGCATCTCGGAGGAAGGCATACGGACGATAGCGTACTTGCCCTCCTTACCCATCAGCTGGCAGGAGTTACCGGCGGAACGGGCGATAGCAGCGCCCTTGCCCGGCTGGAACTCGACGGCGTGGATGAGCGTACCGACGGGGATGTTGGCCAACGGCAGGGCGTTGCCCGGCTTGATGTCGGCGTCAGAACCGGACATGATGGTCTGACCGACCTCGAGGCCCTTAGGGGCCAGGATGTAGCGCTTCTCACCGTCAGCGTAGTGCAGCAGAGCGATGCGAGCGGAACGGTTCGGATCGTACTCGATCGTGGCAACCTTGGCGGGCACGCCGTCCTTGTTGCGCTTGAAGTCGATCACGCGGTAACGACGCTTCACGCCGCCGCCCTGGTGGCGGGTGGTGATGCGGCCGTTGTTGTTACGACCGGCCTTCTTGGGCAGGGGCTCGAGAAGAGACTTCTCGGGCTTGGTGCAGGTGATCTCGGAGAAGTCGGAGATCGTCTGCCAACGCCTACCAGCGGAGGTCGGCTTAAGGTGCTTTACAGCCATTACAATCCCTTTCAATAGGAATCCGTTAGCCATCGCAGACAGGGATTCGAGGTTCTGCCTCGGGTGCGATGACACCGGACGTATACACGGTTCCGGGCGTGTCCATTTTATACGCCCAAAACCTTGAGCTCCCGCCTCCCCTATTTGGGAGGCATGAGCTCACTCAACAGCAGCGAGTCTTAGGCCTGGTTGCCAAAGACCTCGATGGTGTCTCCCTCGGCCAGCGTGACGATGGCCTTCTTCCAAGAACGGGTCTTGCCGGCGACATAGCGCACGCGCTTGGTCTTGGGCTTGACCGTCAGGGTGTTCACGCGAACGACCTTGACGCCGAAGATCTCCTCGACAGCGTCCTTGATCTGATACTTGTTAGCATCCTTGGCGACCTCGAACGTGTACTTGTTCAGCTCCATGCCGGAGAAGGAACGCTCGGACACGATCGGACGGATGATGATCTCGTGGGCGGTCATTTATGCAAGCACCTCCCCGAAGTGAGCGGCGATGTCGGCGGGCATCAGCACAGCGTTGTTGTTGACGAGATCGTAGGGGTTGGCCTCGTCAGCGGTGATGATGAACGTCTTGGGAATGTTGCGGAACGACAGGTAGGCGTTGACGTCCTCGTCGCGAACGATGATGGTCAGACGCTTGCCCTCAAGGCCGAGAGCCTTGAGCATGGCGACAGCGGCCTTGGTGGAAGGCTTCTCGAAGCCGTAGTCGTCGACGAGCACGAGCTCGCCATCGGCCAGCTTGGCAGACAGCGCGGAGCGCATAGCCAGCTTGACCTCCTTGTTGTTCATACGCTTAGCGTAGGAACGGGGTTTGGGGGCGAAGACAACGCCACCGTGACGCCACTGGGCAGCACGGATGGAACCCTGGCGGGCACGGCCGGTGCCCTTCTGACGCCAAGGCTTCTTGCCGCCACCGGAAACCTCAGAGCGGCCCTTAGCAGACTGGGTGCCCTGACGCCAAGAGGCCATCTGGCACTTGACGATGTGGTGCATAACGTGGATGTTCGGCTCGATGCCGTACACCTCAGCGGCGAGCTCGGCCTCGGCGACCTTCTTGCCCTCGCTGTTCTTTACTTCAAACTTTGCCATTTAAGTGTTCTCCTTGGTATGACGCTGGGCTAAATGGGCTGGGCCCTTAGGCCATACGGATGGCGACGAGACCATTCTTGGCACCCGGGACAGCACCCTTGACCAAGATGAGGTTCTGCTCGGCATCGATGCGGACAACGGAAAGGTTCTTGACGGTAACGCGCTCGTTACCCATGTGACCGGCCATCTTGACGCCCTTGAGGACGCGCGCAGGATAGGCGCACTGACCGATAGAACCGGGGTGACGCTGGAAGTGAGAACCATGCGTCATAGGACCGCGGCGCTGACCCCAGCGCTTGATGCGACCCTGGAAGCCCTTACCCTTGGAGGTACCGATGACGTCGACCTTCTCGACATCAGCGAAATCAGCGACGGTGACGACCTCGCCGACCTTGTGCTCCTCGCCGTTCTCGACGCGGACCTCACGAAGGAAACGGACAGGCTCGACGCCAGCCTTGGCGAAGTGACCAGCCATGGGCTTGTTCACGTTCTTGGCCTTGATGTCGCCGAAACCGATCTGGACGGCGTCATAGCCGTCGGTTGCCTGAGTTTTAACCTGCGAGACAGCGCAGGGGCCAGCCTGGATGACCGTGACGGGAACGACGTTGTCGTCCTCGTCCCAAACCTGGGTCATGCCAATCTTGCGGCCGAGAATCATGCTGATCAAGATATGATCCCAACTCTCGCGTGGTCTTGGGACAATGCGTACGCCACCGAGCGTACGCCCCTAGAGGACCACTACTTACACGACATGCTCCCCAGCCTTGTATTGCGTCCGGACTACCTGACAACCCTATTAAGCAGGCATTTTGTCCAGCCAGAATACTCCCCTGGTTTCACACAGCTGTTTAGTATACACGGCTGCGGGCGTATCCATCGAGATTCATATTTCACTCACATTGTTTACGCAGGTAAAGTGCGCGGAGTCGCCTGGGGCCGGCAGAGCGGCGGCGAAATATATTAAGGTTGCTGCTCTGCCGGGCTTGGGAGACGACACGTTGACGCCTGCTTAACTCTGCTCGCTCAGGCTAAAGACTTTGTTGGGGATCCACTATTTGTTGGAGGGTGAATTTGCTTTGAAGCGGTTTGCCTTCCGCCTGTGGCTTTTTTGAATTGGCGGCTGACGCTGCCGCGACTTATTGCCAAGAGGACTTCAACACCATCGGCGCTCATGAGACGAGCGGGACACGGCGACCTCCTCAAGGCAGAAGAGGAAGGCCCGCGCTCCAGCTCCATTATCGCGGCATCCCGTTTCGGGGCGAAGAACTAGAGCACCGAGAACCGGATGAAATTGTACGTGCAGATCACGATGATGAGCACGAGGGCGAACACGTAGAGCTTATCGACCGCCGCCGAGTCCATCCGGCGCAGCAGGCGGCGCCCCACGACCGACCCAAGCACCGCCATCGCCGCCATGCCCAGCAGGACCACGGGGAGGAACGCGGGCACGCTGCCCGTGGCCAGCGTGTAGATGAGGCTCGCCGTCTGCGAGAACGCGATGATGAACAGCGACGCCTGCGCGGCGGGCTTGCTCTCCATGGCGAAGAAGAAGACGAGGATGGCCAGGTTGAAGGGGCCGCCGCCGATGCCGAGGAAGGACCAGCACGCCCCGGCGCAGAACCCTATGAGCGCCTGCGCCCACGCATTCTCGAGCTTGAGGCCCTTGATGCGCGCCTTGTTGAGCGTGTAGGCCAGCACGAGGACGGCGAGCACGATGAGCACGGCGGCCTGGACCGCGCCGACGAGCTCGGCGTCGGGGAACACGGACCCCAGCCGGTTGAACAACATCTTGCCGATCACGCCGCCCACCGCGGAGCTGACGGCGATGGGCGACATCGCCCGCGCGTCGATATCAGACTGCCCGCTCGCCGCGTTCTGCGCGAGCGTGGAGAGCGACATGATGAGCACCGACATGCTCGAGAGGAAGCTCACCGTGCTCACGCTCATGACGTTCATCGCGTCGACCACGGGCTTGATGATCACGCCGCCGCCGATGCCACAGAGCGGCCCCAGAAGCGACGCCAGGAAGCATACCGCGAAGACCAAGATGTATTGAGGACCCATCCGAACAAGCTCCTATCGATCGAGCAACACCCTATGCAACGAATTGCAAGCGTTCGTATCATTCAAAACCGCAGCGTATGGTTGTGGACTTTTACATATCTCGAACGCTGCTGCGCGATATGTCCCTATTTACGCCGCTCATGCGGAGCACCGTTGCGCCAAGGGCTAGGCGTCCCCGCCAATCTGCCTGCCGAGTCCATCAATGGCCCGCGCACCGTCTCGACACGCCGCTAGTAGTTAGCGAAGTAATCCTGGTTGAAGATGCACGCGTAGACGACGTCGAGCAGCAGCGCGGTGGAAACGCTCATGGCGAAGTGCCCGATGTTGTCCTCGCGGTGCATCCGGACAGGAAGTTGATGGTCGCCACGTCGGCGACACCCACGGCGTCCATCACGGGCTTAATGATGATGCCCCGCCGACACCGCAGATGGCACTGATGGTAGAGGCGAAAAACGCAATGGCGAATACGATTGCTAGCATATGAAGCGCCTAGACTCTTCCCTACTTGTCAGGCATGGCTGCTGCGAGCGTCCGCTCAGCGCGCTCGCAATAGGACGCGGCGCGCCCCTCGTCACCCTTGTTCTCGTACTGAACCGAGAGCATCTGGCAGAGCAGGGCCTCTTCCATGCCAGCCGCCTCCGACAACGCGCGCTCCATCTCGTCGATATAGGCATACGAGCCCTTGAGGAAGACGTCATAGGTGCGACGGTCGGCACGCGCAGCCTCGCGATCACCGTGCTCCTCGAGGTAGGAGAGCACCTCGCGTGCGTGGGGCTCATCCCCGATCTCCACGTAGAAGGAGAACGCCTTTGCCGCCAGCGCGAGTGTCTGCTCCTCGCTCATCTTGAGCGAACCCATCTCGCGGATGATGCGCTCGGATGCCTCGACGTCATCCATGGCAAGAGCTGCGTTCAAGCGCATGAAAAGCACGTTGTACTTGGGGTACAGCACGCTAGTGAGCGGGCGGTTCAGGACCTTGAGGTAGTTGTTGAGGTCGCCCTCGCGCAGGTACGCCTCGAGCTTGGCGAAGGTTGTGCGCTTTTGGACCTCCATGTAAATGGTGAACCCGACCGCAACCACTACGACCACAATGCCGATTGTCTTCATATCCATGGATAGGCCTTTCTCTTAACGTTGGAGGCGCGAGGGCCGGGGGCGCTCAAGCATAACGGCGGGCGCACGTCCCGCCACCAACTCGCCGTCACGAACATATCCCTCTTCGCGACCAGCGAGCTCCTCAATCAGGCAGGCACGGAGCACGGCGATGCGCGCGGCGCGCTCCGGAGCGTCGATGAGGTCGTGCTCCTCACGCGGATCGGCGTCCAGGTCGAAATACTGCTCCATCCCGGTCCGTGTGAACCAGATGTACTTGTCATGCGGGGTCACGATCCACTGGTTGGACTGCTCGCGGCTGCCGCTGTGCTCGCCGTGCAGGTATGCACGGTTCAGCGGCGCGGCGCCGGTAAGCTCGCCCATGAGCGAGGCGCCCTCCACGCCCTCGGGCACGGGCAGGTCGCACGCCTCGAGGATGGTGGGCATAAGGTCCATGAGTTCCACCGTGCTCTCGCTCACGCCGCGAACGCGCTCGCCGCCCGGCACATCGACGTTTTTGCCCACGTGCACGATGAAGGGGATGCGCGCGGAGCCCTCGTAGGGCAACACCTTGCGAAAGAGACTGTGGTCAAAGAGCATCTCGCCGTGGTCGGAGCAGAACACGATCACGGTGTCGTGGTAGGTCTCGTCGTTCTCGAGCGCCGTGATGAGCCGGCCGATCTGGTGGTCCATATGTGTGATGCAGGCATAATAGCCCGCCATGGCCTCGCGGCGCAGCTCGGCGTCGCGGCAGCCGTGCACGCTGTCCAAGATCATGCCATCGCGCTCGGTGGCATCGGCGTCATCCCAATCGCCAGCGGCAGGCGCGCGCAGCTCCATGTCGCGGTACAGATCGAAGTAGGTCTGCGGCGCGTCGAAGGGCGGGTGGGGCCGCACGAAGCTCGTCATGAGGAAGAACGGGCGCGTGCGATCGCGGGTCTCCAAAAAGCGGATGGACTCGTCCACCACCCAGTTGGTGGGGTGCAGGCGCTCCTCGTAGGCCCAGGGATGGGTGATCCAGGAGTTGTTCTCAACGCCCGAACCGTTCACGTCGGCGAATTCGCCCAGTTCATTTTTGAGGAAGCGCATGTAGTCGTCGGAGACGTTCTGGTGCATCCAGTACGGCAGGTTCGCCTTGCGGTAGTGGCCGATGTAGCCGTCATGCAGGCGCATGTGCTCGAAGCCGCAGCCCAAACGCGGCGGATGCACGTGCATCTTGCCTACCACGGCGGTCTGGTAGCCGCCGTCGCGCATCTCCTGCGCGAGCATATGGTCGTACTCCCACGCGATACCGTCCTGGTAACCCACGCGGCCCGTGCCCGCGGGCGTCTTGCCGCAAAAGAGGGCGGCGCGCGCCGGGATACAACTCGGGCAGGCGGAGTAGGCGTTCTCGAACAGCATGCCGTCGGCGGCGAGCGTGTCCAAGTAGGGCGTCTGCACGTCCGGATGGCCGTCGATACCCAGGCAGTCGCCGCGCATCTGGTCGCACATGATAAGGAGAACGTTGGGTTGCTGGGGCATAGGGAACTCCAAACTCACGGGAACGGGATGAAGATTGAGTGGTCAAGGCGGGAGGGGCGCAGAGCCCCACACAACTACGACGAGGCAAAACCCGGGCAGGATCAGCGCCGCGTGAACATGCGAGCCACGCGCTGCAGGCCGGGATAGGCGTACTCCAAAAACTCACGCAGCCCGCAGTAGCCCGCATCGTAATAGGCGATGTTCAGGCGCTTGCAGTTGCGATGGCAAATGCCCTCAAAGGGGCAATCGGCGCACCGCGCGCAATCGCGACGCGGCTCGTTCAAAAACATGCGCATGGTCTCACAGGTCGCCATTGCCTCAAGGGAATCGACGCGAATATCGCCCACGCGGTACTCATCCAGCGCATAGAAGTCGCACGGATACACCGAACCGTCGCTTTCCACCACGAACTGCGGAGCGCAGCGGCCGAGCATACCGCACTGCGACGGAAACTGCCCGAGCGCCATCTGCATGACGTTCTCGAACAGCCAGATGCTCACATAGCGCCCAGCACCGAGCTCGCGCCACCACAAGTCGAACAAGCGGCGGTAGAACGAGGAGAAGGCACGCGGGTCGAGCGAGAACGTGTCCCGCTCATCGTCGAGGCCCGGCAGGCACGGGATGAACTGGATATGGGTGATCTTCTCCTGCTTGATGAAGGAGAAGACGCGCTGTGGATGCGCCGCCATCTGCGAGGTGAGGACCGAGAGTATGTTGACGTCCACGCCGCGCTCGCGCAGCAGGCGAACGCCGCTCATGACGCGCGCGTACGTAGCGGCACCGTGCGCATCGGGACGCATCGAATCGTGCAGGTCGCGATAAGCGTCAACCGAGACTCCGATGAGGAACCCGTGCTCGCGGAAGAACTCGGCCCATTCCTCTTCGATCAGGTAGCCGTTGGTCTGCAACGCCCAGCTCACCCGCTGGTTCTCACGGCGCTCCTCCACCCGCGCGACGAACGAATGGAAGAAGTCAAGGCCGGCCAGGGTGGGCTCGCCGCCCTGGAAGGCGAAAGAAATGTGCGCATCACTCGCCACGGCGAGTGCACGGTCGATGATGGCACTTGCCACGTCTTCGCCCATGACGCGGGCGCTCCGCTCCTCGCGATGAGCAGCGACATCGCAGTAAAAGCAGTACCTGCACCGCATGTTGCAAGCACTCGATGCCGGTTTTATCAAAAAGCCAATATGCTTCGCGCACATGGCACATACCCCCCTTCGCACAGGCTAGCCCTCACTCATCGGGCCGGAAACCACTTCCTTACCCGAGGCGGCGCATCCGGCCCGCACAATCACCGCATGAATCTTAGGCCAAGCCCAGGCGCTCCTTTTGCTCGGCCGGGGACTCATGCTCCTCCAGGCCGCGCAGCAGCAGGTCAATCATGCGCTGTTCGGCGTGGTCGTCCTTGCCGGCGAGATTATTAACCTGGCCGTAGTCACTCTCAAGGTCGAACAGCATCGTCTGCTCGACCTCGGCGAGCGGCGTGGCTCCCTCGATCTGGGCCGGCTTCTTACAGGGGATCTTGAACAGCGGGTACTTGGTGCGTTTGAAGTAGCGGCCACACTCAATCTCCTCCGGGCAGTCCGAACCCATCTTTTTGCGGATGGTGTGCGGCAGTGCGGTGTACTCGAAGCACGGCTGGTTGCCGGCGACCGGCGCGCGGAAGTAGGTGTAGCGGCCGTCGGTGACGTTGACGGTCATGGCGTGCACGCCGTACAGGGCGTAGCCACGCGTGGGCGCGTCAGCATCCGTCATGAGCGGCACGAGGGAGGTGCCGCACACATCTGCGGGAATCTCGCAGCCGTGGGCTTCAAGCACCGTGGGCATGATGTCGATTGCCTGAGTGAGCTGGCGGGCATGCTCGCCGGCGCGGGCGTTACCCGGGAAGTGCACAATGAACGGCAGATGCGCGAGCTCGTTATACAGGTGCATGTAGTTTTTGCCCATGTAGTCGCGCTCGCCCAGGAAATAGCCGTGGTCGGTGGTGACCATGACCATGGTATCGTCCAGCATCCCGCGCTCCTCGAGCTTGTCGATGAGCCTACCAAACCAGCGGTCGGTCATGGTGACGAGGGCCTTGTAGCGGCGCTGCAGGTAGTCCTCCGCGCCCTTGTTGACGTCGGTGGCGGAGACGCGCTTGTACTCAGGAATCTCGAAGTAGTCGCGGTCGAGCTCGCCAGTGCCGCCGTACATCTCCATGTACTTGTCGGGCACATCGAAGGGCTCGTGCGGGTCGAAGGTCTCAACCATAAGGAAGAAGTCGTCGGCCCCAGCATTGCCGTCGATCCAGTCGCAGGCGGACTGGAAGGTCTTGGGGCTCGGCATGTCCTCTTCGTTGGGCCAGAGCTGACGGTTCTTCTGGTACTGCTCGCGCACGCGCCCGTAGAAGGTCTCGGGCATGTTATTCGGCTCATCGATGCGGCTGACCCACGGGTCGCCCTCCTGGCCGCGGTAGTAATCCCAGGTGTTGAACTCCTGGAGGTAGCCCTCGCCACCGGTGCGTAGGTAGTGGCAGTGGTCGGTGGTGATGTGGCAGAAGTTGCCGTTCGCGCGCAGGCAGGGCGGCAGCGTCACATCGAAGGGCTCGATGGGGCCCCAGGGGCGCTCGAGGAAGTTGTAGCGACCGGTGAGGATGTCGCGGCGGGCAGGCATGCAGGGAGCCGAGCCGATCCAGTGGTTGTCGAACACGCAGGAACGCTCGGCAAAGGCATCGAGATTGGGGGTCTGGACGTCGGTTGCGGGGTTGTAGCACGACAGGACGTCGCGACGCAGAGTATCCATGAGCACGAGGACGGTTCTCATTGGCATCCTTTCGATAGTTGGATTTGCCAGATGGCGATACGCCAAAGGCACATGGGCATAATGGAGCGCACCCCGATCGCGCACGATGGAGAGCACATGAGACAACGAGGCCCGCGCCCGGCATGCGGGGCGCGGGCATCAAACGATTTGCCTTTTGATAAGCTCGCGATTAGGCGAAGATCTTGAACGCCGGGAAGTAGAAACCGATAGCGGCGAACACAAGGGAGAACACAATCAGACCGATGATGATCTGGGCGGAGTTCTTGCCCTGGCCCTTCTTGAGCAGGCGATAGCAGATGAAAGTCAGAACGACAGGCAGCAGGAAGGGCAACACCTTATCGAGCTGGTCCTGGAGCACCAGCGGGTCACCCTCACCGAAGGCGAACTGCACGGCAAGCTTGAGCTTAACGGTCGTGGCGATCAGGCCGCCGGTGACCATGACGCCCAGCACGTTGGCGAGGTTGCCCAGACGGTCGAAGACCTGGACGCCCGCCTTCTCGACGAGCTCCATGCCCATCTCGTAACCCTTGTGCAGGCCGAAGTACTTCAGCGGCCAATACAGCAGGTTGATGAGCAAGAACATCACGAGCGGACCCACAATGGAGCCGTTGTCGACGCACATAGATGCGCCGATGGAGCCGGCGATCGGGAACCAGGTGAGGTTCAGCAGGGAGTCACCAAGGCCGGCGAAGGGACCCATGAGGGAGGTCTTGATGCCGACGACGGTGTCCTTCTGATCCTCATCCGTGGTCTCCTCCAGGGCGGCGGTGATGCCAAGGATGAAGGGGATCGCGAGCGGGTGGGTGTTGAAGTACTCGAGGTGGCGCTTCATGGCGTTAACGCGCTCCTCCTTGGGGGCGTCCTTGTAGAGCTCCTCGAGGACAGGGGCAAAGCAGTAGGTCAGGGACAGCGACTGCATGCGCTCGTAGTTGTGCGCGAATTGGCAACCCTGGGTGCGCAGCAGGACCTTGTTCAGGGTGGAGTTGGAGATCTTACCCATTAGAGATCGTACTCCTCGTCATCATCGGAGCCGGCGGCAGAGGCGGCGGCAGGGGCGGGTTGATTCTTCTGGCCCTCGGTAATGACGTCCCACACGCCGGCGGCGGCGCAAGCGGCGAGCGCGATGCCCACGGTCGGGACGTTGAGGAAGGCGGCCATGATAAAGCCGAGCAGCAGGAAGATCCACATGTTCTTCTTCATCATCATGGTGAGGAGCATGGCCAGACCGACGGCGGGCATCATGCCACCGGCGGTGGAGAAGCCGGTGAGGACCCACGGAACCTGGTTCTGCAGGAAGGCCATGATGTCCTCGATCACGAAGGAGCCGATGCCCGTGGCGATGAAGACGGGAACGGCGCGGGTCAGGAAGAAGCACAGGGCGCCGGTCCAGAAGAACTTGTTGACGGCGTTGAACTTACCGGACTCGATGGCCTTGTCGGCACCGTGGACAAGCGAGACGTTAGTGGTCATGACCAAGATGTTCAGCTGCTGAACCAAGGTGGCGGTGGGGATGCCGATGGCGACTGCCAGGGCGATGGCGCTGGCGGTGTCGGTGGAACCCATGATGCCCAGGGCGGCACCGACGATGGTGCCGGAGATGACATCCGGCGGAACATAAGCGCCGATGTTGTTGACGCCGAGCCACATGAGCTCCATGGTCGCGCCGATCATGATGGCGGTCGTCATGTCACCGAGGATGATGCCGACGCCGACGGATGCCAGCAGGGGCTTGCGGAAGCCCAGGTGGGGACCGAACTGGTCCCAAGTGCACAGACCCGCCCAGATGGCGAGCAGAAGTGCCTGAAGCATAAGCCTCTCCTTCCCTATTCGCCCATCGTTCCCTCCGATGGGCACGCCCCGGGTTCACATGCCCGGAGATGGTTACTTACTTAGTAGTTCTTGAGGAGCTCGGACACGGGCTCCTTGGAATCGCGCGTGGTGGTCTGCATCCAGCAGTCGACGCCGAGGCCAATGAGCTCCTCGAAGGCGGCCTTTTCCTCGGCGGTGACGGACATGTTCTTGTGCAGGCGATGACGCTGCTCGTTGAAGCGCATGCCGGAGACGTTCAGGTAGTCGAACGGCAAGCCGTTCTCGTGCAGCTTGAGGGCGTCGATGGGGTTGGTGAAGAGCACCATCGTGGCCTTCTTGAGCTCGGTCTTCTTGAGGACCTCAATGAACTTCTCGACACCGAAGACGGAGACCTTGATGTCGGGGGCGGCGAGGCCGGCGACGGACTTCTGGACGGGGTCGTTGGCGACCTTATCCGAGACAATGATTGCCGATTCGATGCCGAAGTCGGGAATCCAAGTGGTGGCGACCTGACCGTGGATCAGGCGGTCATCGATGTCGACGAGTTTGAGTGCCATGATGTTCTCCTTTTCGTTTGCACGTTCCTTCAGTACCGTTTACGAATGCTCTGCTCGATCGAGGCGCCCACTCGGGGGATACGGGTGAGCGCCACTCGAATCGACGGGCTAACGAGCCTAGAGGTCCAAATCGTCCTCGTCTGCCTCCACGGCCGGAGCGGGAGCCTTGATCTCCTGCTGGGCCCCGGCGTGAGCGGCAGTGAGCTGGGCACGGACCGCGTCGGCGGAATCGAGGCCATCGCGGGTGAGCAGGAGCTCGACCGCAACGGGCATGGACAGGCCAGTGTAGGCAACCATGTTCATGCCGTTGAGCAGGCAGCGGGTAGTCACGTTGAATGGGGTGCCGCCGTAGATGTCGCATAGGGTGACGACGAGTTCGCACTCGGCGCTGAGGGTCTCGTAAGCCTCGCGCATCTCGGACTCGAAAGACTCCAGGCTCTTCTCGGCGGTGAGACCAAGAGCGATGACATCAGGCTGCTTGCCCGCAATCATCTCGACGGCGCTGAGGGCGGCCTGAGCGAACTCTCCGTGACTTGCAAGGATGACACCGATACGCATCTTCTGTCCTTTCATACTTATTAATTCTCTTCGTTCTGTTCGTTCTGTTCGTTCTGTTCGTTCTGTTCGTTCTGTTCGTTTATGTTCGTCTATATTTGTTTATTGGTCAAGAGATGATTTTTGGAATGAGCTCTATTTACCTCCTATTTGATGGTTTTTTCCGTGAGCGTTATGTTTTGACCGGTGAAAGGTAATGTGCCTTCGTGAACGGTTTGCGTTTATTTATGTTGTTCGTTTACATTGAAATAAGAACAAACGCTCGATGAGGGAGTCGGCACTCATGAAATCCGAACGCCAGCAGGCCATTCTCGACTTGCTCGATCAACATCATTCGGTATCGGTAAACGAGATATCTAATACCCTATCTGTTTCGGATATGACCATCAGGCGTGACCTGGCCGAGCTTGCCGACAAGGGCCTTCTTGTGCGCGTACACGGAGGGGCTCAGCTTCCACACTCCGCCCACGGAACAGCCCTTTCACGTTTGACCCCGCATGAGGAGAAACGTCGTTTTCAAGTTGATCAGAAACGTGCCGCTGCTATAGCCGCCGCCCAAACCGTCTCAGCCGGCGATACGATCTTTCTCGGTGGAGGCTCCACTCTCGAGCTCATGTGTTCGTATTTGCCCCAGGAGGACATACGCGTCGTCACCAACAGTCTTCCCGTGCTGAACCTGCTAGCCGACAATCCACATATAGATCTATTCTTTGTTGGTGGCATGATGCGTCACGACACGCGAGTTTTCACCATGCCATACAACGGCCGCGGCCCCTACGGTCTATCCGCTCCCAAGGCCTACGTCTCGGCAACCGGTATTTTTGGAAACGAGGTCTTTGGCTCTCGTCCCGATGCAGCCATGGTCCTCTCAGACGCTCTTTCTCGAGCTCAGGAGCGTTATCTTGTTGTAGATGCTGAAAAAGTCGGAAGGCGCGACTTCTGCCTTTTCACCACACTGGAGGATATGACCGCGGCATTCATTAACGAGGACGCAGACCCCCGGACCATCGAGGCCCTCCGCGCCTATACCTCCGTCATTACCGCATAATCCAATTGGCAAGCCATGCTTAAACCCGAACGTCACGAACAATTACTTGAGCTGTGCGCTCAGCGCGGAATGGTCACTGTTGCCCAAGCCGCAACAATCTTTGGTATATCTGAAATGACCGCTCGAAGAGACTTCGATGAGCTCTCGCGACGCGCTGGCGTCATCCGCGAGTACGGTGGCATCCGACTTTCAAGCGGCTCCCCCATTGCCGAAGAGGTCCCGTTTTTTGAAAAGCTCTCAATCCGCTCCCCTGAAAAAGAGCATATCGCACGCACCGCTGTCAACCTCATCAGAGAGCGCGACACCATCTTCCTCGGACCCGGTTCGACTTGCGCTCTCATCGCCCGTGCGCTGCCGCGCATGCGGCTGCGCGTCATCACAAACAGCATCATCGTGCTGAACATGCTCCAGACGCGTAACGATGTGGAGATCTGGGCCCTGGGAGGACAGTATCGCAAACGATCGGGTTCTTTCGTCGGGCCCATCGCCGAAGATGCTCTCGCCCCGCTCGGTATCGACACTTGCTTTATCGGCACCAACGGCGTACTCGCCCAATCCATCTCCTGTTCTAACCTTGAGGAAGGACGCTTACAGGCGCTCGCTTGCGATCGCGCCGCCAAGCGTTACCTTGTCTGCGATTCAAGCAAGATCGGACAGATGGACTTCTTCGGCTTCTTCAATCTCGATCAAATGGACGCACTCATCACCGATGCAAATGTCAACGACAAACAGCGTTCCATGGTTCTCGAATCAACTCGCATCATCGTCGCAGAATAGGCCTGTTTTGATTTAGCTGGACACCACAGCAAAGACCCCGATTCGATAAAGCCGAATCGGGGTCTCATTATTCGCATCAAATCGCAAATAGGTCAGCAGCTACTTCTCAGTGTAGACGCTCTCGCCACCGAGATAGGTCTCGACGAGGGATAGGTCGGGGTTGAGGACGACAACCTCACCCACGTAATCGGAGGTGCCGGCACCGGTGAGCACCACATTGAGGCGACCGTCGCCCATGGCGCGGGCGTCGGCCAGGAACGCCTCGACGGCCTCAAGGTTATCCTTGTAGATGTTCAGCGTGTCAAGCCAAAGCTCGGGAGACGACACGTTGATGCCTGCTTAACTCTGCTCGCTCAGGCTAAAGACTTTGTTGAGGATCGATGATCTGCTGCAAGGTGAACTTACATTGGGACGTGTCGCATTCTTCTTGCGAATCCTCAAAATCAAAGATCATGATGGCGCAGTTGGGGAGTTTTGTTGGGAGCTCGAAGCCCTCTGGGGCTGCAGCCTTGATGAATTGGCGGCTGGCGCTGCCGTGGCTTACTGCTAGGAGGGTTTCGATACCATCGGCGCCCATGATATTGGTGAGGGTGTCCACCATGCGCTCTTGCAACGCGCGGCTTCCTTCTCCTCCGAAGGGGACCAGGTCCTCGCCCGGATCCCAGACGTCGGTGGGGAGGGCATCGTGGGGACCTTCTTCGAAGGTGCCGTAGCAGCGCTCGATGATGCCTTCGCAGGGCTCGACAGCGGCGTCCGGACCGAGGAGTTCGGTAGCAACGAGCTGAGCTGTGTCCATGGCTCGGCCCAAGGGCGAAGAGACCACTTTGTCGGGAACGACGTTGTGGGCTTTGAGCCACGCGGCTGCCACCCGTGCCTGCTGACGGCCCAGGCCGGTCAGCGGTGAATCGCAGCGGCCCTGGACCAGCTTTTTGACGTTGAACTCCGTCTGACCGTGGCGGAGTAGGTATAGGCGCTTCATGCTCTCCCCTTCTGCATAACTTGCTTTGCCGGCGCGGCCTACTCGTGGGTATGGCCTACGTAGTCTTCGTCGATCGTAATCTTGGCAATCGACTTGGGATATTCCGATTCGACCCGTTGTGCCAGCGCGTGTTTTACGTCTTCGGCACTCATCTGCAGATCCGAGGGACGCACGCAGTCAAAGATCACGTTGGTGTGCGTAGGACCCGGCACACAGCGAAGGTCGTGAATCGAAAGGCGGTTATCGATCTGTTGGGCCATGGCGTTAATGCGTAAACGCATGCTCGCCACCTTTGGATCGTCGGTCACGATGGGGTCGTAATGGAGCGTGACAATCATGCCGTCTTCGTTCCTAAACGCCTGCTCAATATTGTCGAGCGTGTCGTGGCTTTCCAGCGGGCTGGCCTCGGCCGCCATCTCTGCGTGAGCGCTTGCGAACTTCCTGCCCGGGCCGTAGTCGTGAACCATCAGATCGTGAACGCCCAAAACACCGGGATAGCTCATGATCTTATCTCGAATGTGCTTGACCAGCTTAGGATCGGGCGTCTGGCCCAAAAGCGGGCTCACCGTATCCTGGATGAGTTCAAAACCGCTCCAGCCAATATAGGCGCCAACGGCAAGGCCGACCCATGCGTCAAGATTGATGTGCGTCACCTGCGAAACAATTGCGCACGCCAGCACGGCGCCCGTAGCAAGGACATCGTTCTTGGAATCCTGGGCGGTCGCATGCAGCGTCTCGGACTCAATGCGATCGCCGAGCTTTTGGTTGAGGGTCGCCATCCAGAGCTTTACGACCATCGAAAGCACGAGAACTGCCACCAGGGCAAGCGAGAACTCGACAGGTTCGGGGTGGATGACGCGCTCAACTGAGGACTTCACCAGCTCAACGCCAATCAGCAGCACGAGCGCCGCCACGACCAGACCCGAGAGATACTCGTAGCGACCGTGGCCGTAAGGATGCTCGGGGTCGGCCGGCTTGCTCGCCAGCTTAAAGCCAAGGACACTCACGATGTTCGAGCTGGCATCGGATAGGTTGTTCATGGCATCCGCCACAATCGAAACCGATCCCGAAACCACACCAATTGCGCCCTTCGCAGCACAAAGCGCGACATTGGCGACAATACACACCATGCCCGCTAACGTGCCCACACGCGCACGATCGCCCTGCGCACGCTTAACAATCCACTCGACCATCTACATCCGCCCCCACGGTGCTACTTATATATCTATTGTTCAAACGGATTGTAGTGTAGCCACTTTGTCCCCCAGATACAAAAAGGCCGCGACCCACACGGGCCACGGCCTTGGAATGTGGCAAAGGAATCGTCCTTGTGCCGCACAGGTTTACGCGCTTACTTCGGCCGCGCTCTTAGAGGTTTCGGGCAAATCGGCTCCATCCCCCGCCGCCTGCCCCTTCGCCGGAACCACGCCAAAGCAGTAGCTCAGCGCCGCAGACACCGCAAATGCCATACCGCCGGCAGCGCAGCACCACAGCAGGTTCGAGATGCCGCCCGTGGCAAAGCCAATGACCATGAGGACATTCGTCATGCCGATGGTATAGGCCGTAACGTGGCCCACGGCCGCAACAAGGCCTCCGACGGCGCCGCCAATGGCCATGCACGTCAGGCACCTGCCATATTTAAAGCCGCAACCGTACAGCGCCGGCTCGCTTACGCCGCCAAGAACACCCGAGATTGAATAGCCCAGCATGAGAGCCTTCTCGTCCTTATCCGCAACGCGAAGCGACGCGCCAAAGGGCATGCCCCAAACGGCGAACGTTGCCATCGTCGCGGCGATCAAGATGCACGAATCCGTTCCCACACTCATAAACTGCGCATAGGCAAGCGATAGGACAACGTTGCTGACGCCGGCGATCTTTAGGAACTCCCAGCCCGCGGCAAGCCCCATGAGCGTGAGCAGCGACACGATGCCACCGGAATTGCCAAGCATAAACATAAGCTGGCCCAACAGCATGCCCAGATAGCTGCCCGCCGGCGCCGTAATGCACAGGGAAACCGGAACCATGACGAGCATGGTCGCAAACGGAACGAACGAAAACGCCACGGCCTTAGGGATAACGCGCGAAAAGAAACACTCCACTCGCCATAGCACGGGCACCGAGATGAGAACCGGGATAACAGTCGTCGTCTAATCGTTGACCGGCGCGGGAAGCAGACCATACACGGAAGTCATCGATGCCCCCGTCGTCGATGCGGCATCGACGAGCTTAAGCAGATCGGGCGCAATCAATACGCCGCCCAGCATCATGCCCAGCTGCTCCGAGCAACCGAGCTGGCGGGCGGCCGCCCAACCAAGATAGATGGGCAAAAAGTAGTAGCCGGCGTTATAGAGCCAACTGTAGAACAGGCGATAGATTTCGGAATCGGCAGACCACAGGCCCAGCATGCCTTCGCCCATAATGACGGCGACGGTGCGGAACAACGCCGCGCAGACAATAAAGGGCAGCGCCGACATCATGCTTTTGGACAGATATTCCACCACGGCCATGGCGTTTGATGAAACCGTCGTTATAAACGAGGTGTTAGTAACTTGTGACATGGAACGCCTTTCCCAATGTGACATGCGGACTGCCCCTTTGTCACATCGTGCGGTATCGACCGATTGCGCGGTACTTTTCGTAGCGGAGGTTTGTGAGGGTCGCGTCGTCGAGCTGCCCAAGCGTATCGAAGGCATCAAATGCCGAGGACATGACGGCACCGGCGATCTCCTCATGCGACAGGCCCCTATCGTCAACGATGCCGTCGATGATGCCGAGCGCCAACAGATCGGGGGCCGTGAGCTTAAGCGCCTCGGCGGCCTCATTCGCGCGCTCGGTATCCTTCCACAGGATCGACGCACAGGCCTCGGGGCTCACGACCGAATAGGCCGAGCTCGAGAGCATCAGGATGCGGTCGGCCACGGATAGCGCCAGCGCGCCACCAGAGCCGCCCTCGCCTGTCACCACCGAGACAATCGGCGTCTTAAGGCCGCTCATCTCCATGAGATTCTGGGCAATCGCCTCGCCCTGGCCGCGCTCCTCGGCACCGATGCCGCAAAACGCGCCCGAAGTATCGACCAGGCACAGAACCGGTCGACCAAACTTTTCGGCCTGGCGCATAAGGCGACGTGCTTTGCGGTAGCCCTCGGGATGTGCCATACCAAAGTTGCGACGCATGCGCTCTTTGGTCGTGGTACCGCGCTCGATGGCGATGACCGTTACGGGGCGTCCGTCTTTCCAGCCAATGCCAGCCACCACAGCGGCGTCGTCGCCAAAGTAGCGGTCGCCGTGCAGCTCTACGAATCCGTCGAGACCCAACGAGATCATCTCGCCTGCCGTGGCGCGGTTCGCCGAGCGAGTCTGTTTGACGATTTCGAGCGCGCTTTTTGGTGCGACCGAGCGCTTAAACAAGTGTCCCAGCTTTTTGTCGCGACGACCCGTATGCACGATCTCATGCGGTGCCCCCAGGCCGGGCGCGTGCCCTTCGTGCAGCGCCAGCAGCTCGCCTACCGTGAGCGCAATCTCACCACGCGGAACAACGGCATCGCAAAAGCCGTGCTCCAGCAAAAACTCGGAACGCTGGAATCCCTTGGGCAGACGCTTGTGCATGTTCTGCTCGATCACGCGCGGGCCGGCAAATGCCGTCAGGGCATCGGGCTCGGCCAGGATAATGTCGCCCTCCATGGCAAAGCTCGCGGTTACACCTCCGGTCGTGGGATCGGTGAGCACCGTGATATACAGGCCGCCCGCCTCGCTGTGGCGCCTAACCGCCGCAGAAATCTTGGCCATCTGCATGAGCGAGGTCACGCCCTCCTGCATGCGGGCGCCGCCCGATACGGTAAAGCCAACGACCGGCAGCCCCAACTCGGCCGCGCGCTCAAAGACACGACAGATCTTCTCGCCCACCACGGAGCCCATTGAGCCCATCATAAAGTTGGCATCCATAAAGAAGAGCGCGGTATCGCAGCCGCAGATTTTGCCCCTGCCGCACACAACGGCATCGCGCTCGCCCGAACGCTCGCTCACGCTCTTAAGCTTGTCGGCATAACCGGGAAACGAGAGGAAGTCCTTCGACGCCAGATTGGCATCCCATTCCTCAAAGGTACCCGCGTCGACCGTCATGCGCATGCGCGCGCGACCGCTCACGCGAAAGTGTTTGCCGCAACGAGGGCAGACCTCGAGGTTGTCGTGCAGGCGCGCCTCATCGATCACACGGCGGCACTCCGGGCATTTGACAAACACGTGGCGCGCGGGGAACTCGGCGCACGACTCGGTTATCGGCCCCTCAAGGACATTGACCGTCTTCGCTTTTCTATTCATCAGCATAGAGATGCCCCATCAGATCGGTGTGATACATGCCCGACAAAAACTCGTCGTTTGCCAGCACGTCGAGCTGAAGCTCGCTATTTTCGCTCACGCCCTCAATCACGAGCTCGCCCAGGGCCGAGCGCATCTTGCGAATGGCACCGTCACGCGTGGGCGCGCACACGATGAGCTTGCCGAGCATGGAGTCGTAGTACGGCGGAACTTTCGCTCCGGTAAACATGGCGGAATCCCAGCGCACGCGCGGACCACCCGGCACACGCAACGCGGTGACCGTTCCACATGACGGTAGAAAGTCCGGCGTTTCGGCATTGATGCGGCACTCCATGGCGTGGTTGCGGACCGGTACGTCCTCCTGCTCAAAGGGCAGAGGCTGGCCGGCAGCCACGCGCAGCTGCCACTTAACCAGGTCGGTATCGGTCACAAACTCCGTAACCGGATGCTCCACCTGCAAGCGCGTGTTCATTTCCATAAAGTAGAAATTGCCGTCATCTGAGTACAAAAACTCGATGGTGCCAGCGCCCTCATAGCCAACGGCACGAGCCAGGTCGCGCGCGGCCTTGTGCATGCGCGCGCGAATATCATCGCGTCCGTCGAGGCACGGCGCGGGGCTCTCCTCGATCAGCTTTTGGTTGCGGCGCTGCACCGAGCACTCGCGCTCGCCGAGCGAAAACACATGGCCCTGCTTATCGGCCATAATCTGTACCTCAACGTGATGCGCCGGCGCAACGAACTTCTCCATGTAGCACTCGCCGTCGCCAAAAACGGCCTCACCCTCGGCACGCGCCTCGATGAACGCCTTTGCCGCATCTTCCACGCGCTCGACCTTGCGAATGCCGCGACCGCCACCGCCGGCGCGCGCCTTAATAAGCACGGGGCAGCCAATGCGCTCGGCCTCGGCCGTTGCCTCCTCGGGACTTTTGAGCAAATCGCAGCCCGGCACGATGGGCACGCCCGCCGCGGCGGCCGTTCGACGCGCGGCGTCCTTGTCGCCCATGCTGTCGATCACCTCGGCCGAAGGACCGACAAACGCCAGACCGAACTTGTCGCAGTCGCGCACGAAGCTCGCCTTCTCGGAAAAGAAGCCATAGCCGGGATGGATCGCCTTTGCCCCCGACTTTACGGCACAGGTGAGCACGGCATCGTCGTTGAGGTAGCTCTCGGCAAGACGCGGGCCGCCGATGCAATACGCCTCGTCGGCAAGCTGCACGTGTAGCGCGTCCGCATCGGCCGTGGAATAAACGGCGACGGTCTTGATGCCCATATCGCGGCACGCGCGGATAACACGGACCGCGACTTCGCCGCGGTTGGCGATGAGCACTTTGTCGAACATGGAGCCTTCCTTAACTTTCGTGCATGAGTGCAAAAGACATATCGGCGCGGCAGCAAACCTCACCGTTGACGCTCGCAGTACCCGTCGCAAAGCGGAACGGCCCGCGCGCACGCGTGATGGAGCACACTAGATCCACCGTGTCGCCCGGGCGCACCGGACGCTTAAAGCGCACCTTGTCCAGACTCGTGTAGAACGGCGTCGCGCCGCGCGCCTCCTCATCGCCCATCAGCAGCACGCAGCAGTTCTGGGCGAGCATCTCGCACTGAATCACGCCGGGAACGACCGGGTTTCCCGGAAAATGTCCCTGCAAAAAGTACTCGTCGCCTGTAATCGCGATCTTGCCGTGGGCCTCGTCGCCCACCAGCTCGGCTTCGTCGAGCAAAAGCATCGGCTCGCGATGCGGTAATAGCTTCTTGAGCTCTTCTTTGTTCATGGATATCACCTATCCGATCCTCATGAGGCAGCTGCCAAACTCCACGAGGTCGCCGTCGGCCACGCAGATCTCGAGCACCTCACCGTCTGCCTCGGCCGTCACCTCGTTGAGAACCTTCATGGCCTCGATGATGCAGAGGGTCTCGCCGGCCTTGACCTTGGAGCCCACGCGCACAAACGGCTCGTCGCCCGGCGCAGGGGCAGCATAGAAGACGCCCACCATGGGAGCAGTCACCTCGGTGCCCTTGGGCTCCGGCGCGGCGGCAGGTGTCTGCGTGGCGGGTTCCGGTGCGGCAGGCGCGACTGTGGGAGCTGCAACTTGAGCGGCCACGGCACCCGGCATAGGCACGGGCACGGCAACCGGCTGCGCGGCACTCGCGCGCTCGAGTTCGACCGCGGTGCCATCGGGCTCCTCAACACGTACGCGCGTAAGGCCGCGGTCCTCCATCACATCGGCTATCTCGGCAAGTCTTTTGGAATCCATGCTCTAGCTCCTCGTATATCTACGCAGCGCGATGGCGGCGTTGTGCCCGCCAAAGCCCAGGTTGGTCGAAAGCGCCCAGGTAAGGTCGGCGCGAACCGCTCGATTAGGCGTGTAATCAAGATCGCAGGCGGGATCGGGCGTGTGGTAGTTAATGGTCGGGGGCACCACGCCCTGCTCGAGCGCCATGGCACAGGCCATGACCTCGATGGCACCCGTGGCACCGATCATGTGCCCGGTCATCGACTTGGTCGACGAGACGTGCGCGGCGCGTGCCGCGTCCTCGCCGAGCGCCCGCTTAATGCCTGTCGTCTCGGACGAATCGTTGAGCTTGGTCGAGGGGCCGTGGGCGTTGATGTAGAGACCCTCGGAAGGCTTGACGTCGCCCTCGGCTACCGCCAGCGATATCGCACGGGCAATGCCGGCGGCATCGGGGTCGGGGCTCGTAATGTGATAGGCATCATCGGTGTTGCCGTAGCCCACGACCTCGGCATAAATGTGCGCACCGCGCGCCTGCGCATGCTCCATGCTCTCGAGTACCAGCACGCAGGCGCCCTCACCCATCACAAAGCCATCGCGGTCTGCGTCGAACGGGCGGCAGGCCGTCGCGGGATCGGGGTTGGTGGTCAATGCGCGGCAGGACGTAAAGCCTGCAACAGCATCGGGGATAATGGCCGCCTCGGCACCGCCCGCGAGGATCGCGTCGGCATAGCCGTGCTTGATAGCACGGAACGCCTCGCCCACCGCATGGGCCGAGGTCGCGCACGCAGTCACGACTGGCAGGGTCGGTCCCTTTGCCTTGTGACGGATTGCGATATTGCCCGATGCCATGTTGGGAATCATCATCGCGATCATGTAAGGCGATGCGCGGCGGGGCCCACGGTCGGCAATCGTATGGACGTTGTCGACGAGCGTCTGCATGCCGCCCACGCCCGACCCCACGTAAACGCCCAGGCGCTCGCGATCGATGGCGCCTTCGGCATCAAAGCCCGCATCGTGCATGGCCTCGTCCGAAGCCACCAGCGCAAACTGAACGCAGGGATCGAGATGCTTGGCGTCACGCTTGCCAAAGTACTCGTTGCCGTCAAAGCCCTTGACTTCGGCCGCCACCTTGACGGTAAACGCATCGGTATCGAAGTGCGTGATCGGGCCGATGCCACAGGTCCCGGCGCACATGGCCGCCCAGGTGGCAAGCGCGGTGTTGCCGAGCGGCGATACGGCACCGATGCCGGTGATTGCAACTCTCTGTTCCATCATGGTCTCCTCATCCAAGCCGTTCTTCGGCCCTGGTTTCTACATCGCCATTCCGCCGTCGACGCGCACGACCTCGCCCGTAATGTAGGCAGCCGCATCACTCGCTAAAAAGCGCACCACGCCGGCCACTTCCTCGGGGCGTGCCATGCGCTTAAGGGGAATCTGTTCCTCGGTTGCCGTACGCACCTTCTCCGAGAGCTTTGCCGTCATATCTGTCTCGACAAACCCGGGGGCGACCGCGTTCGCTCGTACGCCACGAGGCGCAAGCTCGCGCGCCACCGCCTTGGTAAGCCCTATCACGCCCGCCTTGGAAGCAGCGTAGTTGGCTTGCCCGGCATTGCCCATCAGGCCCACGACCGAGCTCATGTTGACGACGCAACCGCCGCGCTGGCGCATAAAGGTCTTGGTGAGCGCGCGCGTCATATTGAATGTTCCCTTGAGATTGACATCGAGCACGCGATCGAATGCGTCATCGCCCATGCGCATGAGCAGGCCATCGCGGGTGATGCCGGCATTGTTGACGAGCGCCCAAATGGAACCAAAGTCGTTGAGGACCGCTTCCACACACGCGTTGACGGCAGCGGGATCGGCCACGTCGCATTGATATGCGCGTGCCGTGGCGCCAACCGCCTCACAGGCTTCGCACGTCTCGCGCGCCGCATCGACGCTGCCGGCATAGACGACGGCGATATCAAAGCCGTCCTCCGCCAGACCGACAGCGCAGGCGCGGCCGATACCCCGCGAGCCGCCCGTGACCAGTGCCACGCGACGTGAGTCGTTGCGCTCGAGCGCGCCGTTGTTCAAGTTGCCCATGTCATTCCTTTCGGGTTACAGCCCTGTGGACTATGCGAGCTCGTCGGCAATAGCTGCGACCTGCTCGGCCGTTTCGCACGAATACACGCGAACGTCGCTCAGCGTACGCTTGGCCAGGCCCGACAGCGTTTTGCCAGGGCCGACCTCAATAAACGTGTCGATGCCCTGATTCTGCAGAGCATGCAGCGTGTCGACCCAACGAACGGCATGACTCACCTGATTGGCCAAGACATCCGATGCCGCTCGCGGGTCCGCCGGATAGGGCGCCGCCGTCATGTTTGCCATGACCGGAATCAGCAGCGGTGACGGCGCGTGGCCGGCTTGGATATACGTCGCCAGCCCCTCAGTCGCCTCGGCCATATAGGGGCTATGAAATGCGCCCGACACCGCGACTTTCATAGCGCGGCCGCCAGCCTCTTTTACTAGGACGTCGAGCTCCTGCAGCGCCTCGGGCGGTCCGGCAACAACCGTCTGCTGCGGACTGTTGTAGTTGACCGGCCAGCAGTCCTCGCCGGCCTGTTTTGCCAGGTTCTCGACTTGCGCCGCATCGAGCTTGATGACGGCGCGCATGCCGCCCGGATGGCGCTCGGCAGCCGCGGCCATCAGCGCCGCGCGCTCGCACACGAGCTCAAAGCCCGCTCGCGTATCGAACGCCCCCGCAAAGGTGAGCGCGGCGACCTCGCCAAGCGAAAAACCCGCACAGGCGGCAGGTACCACGCCGCGCTCACGCAGGGCGGCAGCCGCTGCCAGATCGTGAACGAACACGCACGGCTGCGTGTTCTCGGTCTGCGAGAGCTCCTCCTTGGAGGCGCTTCGGCACTGCTCACTGGTCCCCGGGCGCACCTCGTCGGCAATGGCGAACACCTCGGCGGCGGCCGGCGATGCCTCGATCAGGTCGACGCCCATCGCGGGGTGCTGGGCGCCCTGGCCGGCAAACAGAAACGCTACGCCACCCATGCGCACGCACCCTTCAGGACGTGCTCGGCGCCATCGACCAGGTCGTCAACGATTTCACGTGCACTTTGGCGCTCGTTGACCATGCCGGCAATCTGTCCACACAAAAACGAGCCCTCTTCGTAATTGCCGTCCTTGGCGGCCTTGCGAAGGGCGCCCGTGCCCATGGCCCCGAGCTCCTCGACGCTTACGCCCGCCGCCTCGCTCTTGGCGTAGGCGTTGGTGAAGGGGCTCTTGAGGGCACGCACCGGGTGTCCCGTCGAGCGGCCGGTCGCACGCGTCGAGGTGTCGTTGGCCTTCAGGACCATCTCCTTGTACTGCTCCGATACGGTGCACTCATCTGCGATCAGAAAGCGCGTACCCACCTGCACGCCGGCGGCGCCCAGCATAAAGGCGGCCGCCACGCCGCGGCCATCGGCGATACCGCCAGCCGCAACCACGGGAATATCGACCGCATCGACAACCTGCGGCACCAGTGCCATCGTCGAGGTCTCGCCAATATGGCCGCCTGATTCGGTACCCTCGGCAACCACGGCAGTGGCTCCACGACGCGCCACGAGGCGCGCCAGCGCCACCGAGGCAACAACCGGGATGACCTTGATGCCCGCCTCGTTCCACGCCTTCATGTACTTGGTGGGATTGCCGGCACCCGTCACGACGACCGGCACCTGCTCGTCAATCACGACCCGCGCGACCTCGTCGGCAAACGGGCTCATGAGCATGACGTTGACGCCAAAGGGCTTATCCGTCCTGGCGCGCAGCTCATGAATCTGGTCGCGCAGCCAGTTGGCGTCGGCGTTCATGGCCGCGATAATCCCTAAGCCGCCCGCCTCGGACACTGCGGACGCCAGCGAGGCGTCGGCGATCCAGGCCATACCGCCCTGGAACACGGGCTTTTCGATGCCGAGCAGATCGCAGAGAGGAGTCTTGAGCATCTCTACTTCTCCAATGCCGCCTCGACCGTATCGGCGAACTCGCCGACCGTCTTGGGGTTCTCCTCGGTATCGAGCTGGATGCCAAACTCGTCCTCAACGGCGACGAGGATCTCGACGGTGCCCAGACTGTCGAGACCAATCTCCTCGAGCGTGGACTCGGGCTTCATCTCGACGTCGTCAAGACCGGCGGTCTCGCGGATAACATCGCAAACGCGCTCGAAGGTCTTCTGATCTGCCATGGTAGTTCTCCTTTGTTTGTGCCCTAGGGGCGTTTTTATTTCCTATGTGCAACTACTTCCAACGAAGTAGATAGCCACCTATATCCAGACCGGCGCCAAATCCAACGAGGGTGATGGTGTCGCCCGTGTGAAGTGCACCGGCGTTTGCCAGCCGGTCGAGGGCAAGCGGAATGCATGCGCTCGAAATGTTGCCGGTCTCGCGCAGCGTTCGAACCACGCGCTTGTCTGGCACACCGAGGCGCTTGACCGCCTGACTCAGGATTCGTTCGTTAGCCTGATGGAATACAAAATGGTCGATGTCCTCGACCGCGATGCTCGCGTCGCAGGCGAGCTTGCTGACCGTGTCGCAGATGGCATTGACGCCAAACTTGAAGACGCGACGGCCGTTCATGGAAAGCACGCTTTCGCGGTCCTGCGCCGTCTTATACGGCGAGGAGCCCGCCAATCCGGGGACGCGCAGTGTTTCGACGTCAGGCGACGTCGAAAGCTCAACAGCGAGGGGATTCTCTCCCCCAGCCTCTATGACCGCAGCACCCGCGCCATCGCCAAAGAGCACGCACGTGGCACGGTCGGTCCAATCGAGCGCGCGCGTCATCTGCTCGGCGGCAACGACCAGCATATGCTCGGCGCGACCGCGGGCGATATAGCCCTCGGCGACATCGAGCGCAAATACGAAGCCGGCACAAGCCGCCGAAACGTCGAAGGCAGGACATGTGGCACCCAAGCGCTCAGCAACGGCGCACGCTTCGGCAGGAACGAGATGATCGCCCGTCGTCGTCGAGCAGACGATAAGATCCAGCTGGCTCGCATCGATTCCGGACGTCTGGAGCGCTTGCTCGCTCGCCGCCACGGCAAGGTCGTCAAGTGACTCGGTGGTGCATACATGGCGGCTCTTGATACCTGTGCGGGTAAAAATCCACTCATCCGAGGTATCGAGGAACTCGGACAGCTCGTCATTGGAAACACTGCGCTTAGGAAGCGCCGAGCCTGTTCCAAGAATCGTGAAACCCATCACTAACCTCCTTTGAGTTGTTGACGTGTTTACATCGACCAAGAGAGGATAGCGCATTTCAGTCGTTGTTAACGTGTTAACATTAAATTGTCCAAATGCGACAAAGGCTTCACATTGTGTCTCTCTCGACACCATTGCGTTATTCACTTATTCATTAAGGAGGTAGCAGCCGTTATGGATGCCAAATTAACGATAGTCGACGTAACCGGATCGACCAACGATGACCTGCTCGAAGCAGGAAAACAGGGAGCGCCGCACGGCACAGGACTTGCCGCCCGGGCTCAGACAGCAGGACGCGGCCGGCGCGGCCACAAGTGGGATTCAACCGCCGGCAACCTATTGCTTTCGATTGTCCTGCGTCCATGCGTTAATCCTGCGAAGTACTCTGGTCTTGCTGCCGTCAGCGGCCTAGCGGTGCTCGAGGCGCTCGAAAAACAGGGTCTTGCAAACGAGATTGGCCTCAAATGGCCCAACGACCTGGTCGCGCGTGGACGCAAACTCGGCGGCATTCTGGTCGAGGCCGCACGCGATAACGAAGGCAAACCTTTCGCCGTCTGTGGCATTGGTGTCAATGTGAACTATGCGCCCCAAGAGGTGCCCGATGGCGGCCTGCCGGCAATCGGTCTCTCGGACCTTAACGAGAACGTTCCTGCTGTCGACATGCTCCTCGATGAGGTCTATCACGCAGTTATAGACGCTGTAGATGCCTGGGCAGAACGCCTCAACGCCATGGAAGAAAACACCGGACCGCTCGCGCCCGTCCACGGCGAATATGTCGCTCACCTCAATTGGATTGGAAAGCACGTTATCGCCCGCTCCCCTGCCGGTGACGAGCTGGCGCGAGGCATCTTTAAAACGGTCGATGGCTTTGGTCGTGCGTGCATCGAAACAGAAGACGGCTTGCGATCCTTCCATTTTGAGGAAGCGTCATTGCGCCCCTTGAGTGAGTAGGTCGCCACAGCCAGCCGCTCGGCAGCCTTACCCGGCGATCCAAACCCATCATGCAAAACAAAAGGGCCCCGCTACCGTAACGGCAGCGGGGCCCTTTAAGCTATGAGCGATATCGCTTAGAGCTTGATGTCGATGTCGACGCCAGCGGGGAGGTCGAGACGCATAAGCGAATCAACGGTGCCCGAGGTGGGGTCGAGGATGTCGATGAGGCGCTTGTGGGTGCGCATCTCGAACTGCTCACGGGAGTCCTTGTTCACGTGCGGCGAGCGGATAACCGTGTACAGGTTGCGCTCGGTGGGCAGGGGGACAGGACCGGAAACGCGAGCGCCGGTCTTCTGAGCGGTCTCGACGATGAGCTTCGCGGACTGATCGACGACCTCGTGATCATAGCCCTTGAGGCGAATGCGGATCTTCTGGGTAGCCAACTTAAACCTCCAAAGAGTGCGAGAGATGCTCTCGCGGATTACGTAACAGGGAGCTCGAACTTAGGCGTTCTTGCTCATGACCTCGTCCACGATGGACTTGGGCGCGGGCTCATAAGAGTCGAACTGCATCGTGTAGGATGCACGGCCCTGGGTCTGGGAGCGAAGGTCGGTAGCGTAACCGAACATCTCGCCCAGCGGCACCTTGGCACGGATGAGCTTGCTGTTCTTGCGATCCTCCATGCCCTCGATCTTGCCGCGGCGACCGGAGAGGTTGCCCATAACGTCGCCCATGTACTGCTCGGGGGTCTCGACCTCGACAGCCATGATCGGCTCGAGCAGCTGCGGATCGGACTTCTTGAGGGCGTCCTTGATAGCCATGGAACCGGCGATCTTGAAGGCGGCCTCGGAGGAGTCGACCTCGTGGTAAGAACCGTCGAACAGGGTGACCTTAACGTCGAGGACCGGGAAGCCGGCGATAACACCGGTGTTCAGGGCCTCCTGGATGCCCTTGTCGATGGACGGGATGTACTCCTTGGGCACGACGCCGCCGACGATAGCGTTGACGAACTCGTAGCCGAAGCCCTCCTCCATCTTCTCGAGCTTGATGACGGCGTGGCCGTACTGACCGCGACCGCCGGACTGACGGACGAACTTGCCCTCAGCCTTCTCGACGTCGTGACCAGCGGTCTCGCGGTAGGCAACCTGGGGCTTACCGACGTTAGCGTCAACCTTGAACTCACGGAGCAGACGGTCGACGATGATCTCGAGGTGCAGCTCGCCCATGCCGGCGATGATGGTCTGGCCGGTCTCGTGGTTGGTGGACACCTGGAAGGTCGGGTCCTCCTCGGCGAGCTTGGTCAGAGCCAGGGACATCTTGTCCTGCTCGGCCTTGGTCTTGGGCTCGATGGCAACGTCGATAACGGGCTTAGCGAACTCGATCTTCTCGAGGACGATCTCCTTGCCCTCGGCGCACAGGGTGTCACCAGTGGTGGAGTTCTTGAAGCCGACGCAAGCGACGATGTCGCCGGCGGCAGCGTCGTCACGGTCGATACGCTCGGCGGCGTTCATCTCGAGAATGCGGCCGAGGCGCTCGCGCTGACCGTTGGAAGCGTTGACCACGTAGGAGCCGGACTCAGCGCGGCCGGAGTAAACGCGGACGTAGGTGAGCTTACCGACGAACGGGTCGGTCATGATCTTGAAGACCAGGCCGGAGAAGGGCTCGTCGAAGGAAGGATGACGCTGGATCTCCTCGCCGGTGTCCGGATCGGTACCGGTGACGGCCTCAACGTCGAGCGGGCTGGGCAGGTAGTCGACGACAGCGTCGAGCAGCTCCTGGACGCCCTTGTTCTTGTAGGCGGAGCCCACGAAGACGAGGTTGAGCTCGTTGGCCAGAACGCCCTTACGCAGAGCAGCCTTGAGCTCCTCGACGGTGAAGTCCTCCTCCATGAGGATCTTCTCCATGAGCTCGTCGTCAAAGCTGGCAGCAGCGTCGAGGAGCTCCTCGCGCTTGGTGGCAGCGATGTCGGCGAACTCAGCCGGGATCTCGTCCATCGGCTCGGGGTAGGTCATGCCCTTCTCGTCGGCCTTGAAGTCCCATGCAGTCATGGTGACCAGGTCGATGACGCCCCAGAAGTTGTCCTCGGCGCCCATCGGGACCTGAGCGGCCACGGCGTTGGCGTCGAGACGATCCTTCATGGTCTCGATAGCGTTGAAGAAGTCAGCGCCCACGCGGTCATACTTGTTGATGAAGGCGATGCGGGGAACGTTGAAGGTAGAAGCCTGACGCCAAACGGTCTCAGACTGAGGCTGAACGCCGGCAACGGCGTCGAAGACGGCGACAGCGCCATCGAGGACGCGCAGGCAGCGCTCGACCTCGGCGGTGAAGTCAACGTGGCCCGGGGTGTCGATGATCTGGATGCGGTAGTCCTTGCCGTCCTTGTTCCAGAAGCAGGTGGTAGCAGCGGAGGTAATGGTTACGCCGCGCTCCTGCTCCTGAACCATCCAGTCCATGGTGGCAGCGCCCTCATGGACCTCACCGATCTTGTGGGTCTTACCGGTGTAGTAAAGAATACGCTCGGTCGTGGTGGTCTTACCGGCATCGATGTGGGCCATGATGCCGATGTTACGGGTATCGGAAAGCTTGTACTTAGGCTTAGCCATGTTAGTTCCTTACCTTAACTTACCAACGATAGTGAGAGAACGCGCGGTTGGCCTCGGCCATCTTGAAGACGTCCTCACGCTTCTTGACGGAAGCGCCCAGGCCGTTGGAAGCGTCGAGGATCTCATTGGCGAGACGCTCGGCCATGGTCTTCTCCTTGCGAGCGCGGGAGAAGTTGACGATCCAGCGGATACCCAGAGCGGTGGAACGACGGGAGTTGACCTCCATCGGGACCTGATAGGTAGCGCCACCGACACGCTTGGGCTTAACCTCGAGCGTGGGCTTGACGTTGTCCATAGCCTTCTTGAAGGTAGCGAGAGCGTCGCCACCCTCGGACTTCTCGGCAACGATCTCGAAAGCGGTGTAAACGATGCGCTCAGCGGTGGCCTTCTTGCCGTCAAGAAGGACCTTGTTGATGAGCTGAGTCACCAGGCGGTTGTTGTAAACGGCGTCAGGCTGAACCTCACGACGATTAGCTGCTGCACGACGCGGCATGTGAAATCTCCTTAAGTGTCTACCGTGCGGCGCTCAAGACGGCACACGGCGAAAGTATCAAAACGTTATCTGGCTTATTTAGCCTTGGGGCGCTTAGCACCGTACTTGGAACGGGCCTGCATACGGTTCTGGACCGGAGCAGCGTCGTAGGCGCCACGGATGACGTGATAACGGACACCAGGGAGGTCACGGACACGACCGCCGCGGACGAGCACGATGGAGTGCTCCTGCAGGTTGTGGCCCTCACCCGGGATGTAAGCAGTAACTTCGATGCCGTTGACAAGGCGAACACGGGCAACCTTACGAAGAGCCGAGTTCGGCTTCTTGGGGCTCGTGGTGAAGACGCGGGTGCACACGCCGCGCTTCTGGGAGTTGTGCTGCAGAGCAGCGTTCTTGGACTTCTTGGGCACGGAACGACGGCCCTGGCGAACCAGCTGGTTAATAGTAGGCAAAGCGTACTCCTTCTCGAATGATTCCAGCTTTCTGTAAAGTGCAACGGCTTGAATCGAGGGGTCAGCATCCCCCTACGAAACACGCAGTTCGATAGGATACGTGGCGTTAGCTGTGCCGTCAACAGACCACGCCGCCGGGCGTATCCCAAAATTGGCACATTTCCGCAAAGCCTACACAAAAGGAATCCCCTCCTGTGCGCGGGGGCGGATTCCCGGGCCGGGCGGCACAGGGGTTAAGTTTGCTGCTCTACAGTCCTGGCTCGCACGGAGGCCACATTAAGTGGCCTCCGGCTCGTGCGGAACTCGCGACAAACTTAACCCCTGTGCCGCCCGGGCCGGGGATCCGACGTGCTCGTCGGGGCAACGTTACCTGCCAGACGATATGAGCAGGACATAAAACATTGAGAGCCCCTGCTGCATGAAAGACCGC
>UROC01000007.1 GCA_900549345.1 uncultured Collinsella sp. | reverse complement strand
CCCGCGTCTTGACCTTCCGTATCGCACATATGCTCGGCGACCTGGGTGTTAAGCCTTGGCAGGTTCTTGCCATTACGTTTACCAACAAGGCTGCGGCAGAGATGCGCGAGCGTCTGACGGCACTCATCCCCAGCGGCACCCGTGGCATGTGGGTGTGCACCTTCCATGCCATGTGCGTGCGCATGCTGCGCGAGGACGCCGATCTGCTGGGCTACACCGGCCAGTTCACCATCTACGATGACGATGACTCAAAGCGCATGGTGCGCGACATTATGCAGGCACTTGGCATCGAGCAAAAGCAGTTCCCCATCAACATGATCCGCAGCAAGATCAGCTCGGCCAAAAACGCCATGATCGGGCCCGAGGACATGCTCAAGTCCGCCGATAGCCCCAACGACAAAAAGGCCGCGCAGGTCTACTTGGAGCTGGAGCGCCGCCTGCGCGCCGCCAACGCAATGGACTTCGACGACCTGCTCGTGCGCACGCTCGAGCTGCTGCGCACCCGCCCTGAGGTACTCGACAAGTACCAAGAGCGCTTCCGCTACATTAGCGTTGACGAGTATCAGGACACCAACCACGTCCAGTACGAGATCGCCAACCTGCTGGCCGCCAAGTACCAAAACCTCATGGTCGTAGGCGACGATGACCAGTCCATTTATAGCTGGCGCGGCGCCGACATCACCAACATCCTGGACTTTGAGAAGGACTTTAAAAACTGCAAGACCGTCAAGCTGGAGCAGAACTATCGTTCCACGGGTCACATCCTGAGCGCCGCCAATGCCGTGGTGCGCCACAACTCGCAGCGCAAGGACAAGCGCCTGTTTACGGCCGAGGGCGACGGCGAGAAGATCCAGGCCTTCCAGGCAAGCGATGAGCGCGACGAGGGCCGCTGGATTGCCGGCGAGATCGAAAAGCTGCACTCCAAGGGCACGAGTTACGACGATATTGCCGTGTTCTACCGCACCAACGCCCAGTCGCGTATCCTCGAAGATATGTTCCTGCGCGCGGGCGTGCCCTACAAGATCGTGGGCGGCACGCGATTCTTCGACCGTGCCGAGATCCGCGACGTCATGGCCTACCTCAAGATGATCGTGAACCCGGCAGACGAGATGAGCGTCAAGCGCGTCATCAACACGCCGCGCCGCGGTATCGGCTCCACCTCGATTCAAAAGATTGAGCAGCTGGCGCGCGACAACCGTTGCTCGTTCTTCCAGGCTTGCGAGATCGCGTGCGCCGAAACCGGCATGTTTAGCGCCAAGGTGCGCAATGGCCTGTCGAGCTTTGTGTCGCTGGTGCGCGAGGGTCGCCGCATGGACGGCGAGCTCAAGGACGTTGTCGAGATGATTGTCGATAAGACGGGCCTGCTGCAGGCGTTTCGCGCCGAGGGCACCATGGAGTCCGAGAGCCGTGCCGAGAACATCCAGGAATTCCTGGGCGTCGCCGCCGAATTTGAGGAGACGCACGAGGATATCGAGGGTACGCTCGAGAGCTTGGAAGAGCTGCGCGCGGCCGGTGTTGCCGATGTGCCTGCCGGTGCCGAGCCCGAGCCCGTCGTGGTGAGCGCGCCCGCGCCCGAACCGGGGCCGTCCGCCTCGGCATCCTCGTTTGAGGCACTCGTCGGCGCCCGTGACGCCGCGGGCTCTAATCCGCTCGATAGCTTGGCCGCTCCGGCGCTGTCTCCGCAGGATGCCCTGGCCGCCGCCATCGCGGGCAACGCGTATGCCGCGCCGACGGAGATGCCGGCGGGTGCCATGCATGCCGACGAGATCGAGCGCACCTACGGCCCGCTCACCTGCAAGGCGCTGCCGGCACTCATGGAGTGGCTGGCCCTGCGTTCCGACTTGGATTCCCTGGCCGGCGAGACGCATGCCATCACCATGATGACCATCCACTCCGCTAAGGGCCTGGAGTTCCCGGCGGTGTTCGTGGCCGGCATGGAGGAGGGTATCTTTCCGCACGTGCACGACTTTGGCGGTAGTGACGATCCGGGCAAGCTCGAGGAGGAGCGTCGCCTGGCCTACGTTGCCATTACGCGCGCTCGTAAGCGCCTGTTCTTGACCTATGCGGCCACGCGTCGCACCTACGGCTCGACTTCTGCCAACCCGCGTTCGCGTTTCCTCAACGAGATTCCGTTTGAGGACATCGAGTTTAGCGGCATCGGTTCTGCCGGTTTTGAGGGCACGGGCTGGGAGAAGCGCGGCGACCGCCACGGCACGTTTGGCTCGGGTATGGGCTCGGACATGTATGGCGGCAAGGTGTTTGGCTCGCATACGCGCTCGACCGGCGGTTCCGGTTCGCGCGGCGGATCGAGCTTCGACGATTTCTTTGGCGGCAGCAGCTACGGGACCGAGCGTCATCGCGGGGTCTCACCCGACGCCGGCCGTGTCGCCTCGACCTTTGGCTCGGGCGCGCCGCGAGCCAAAAAGCCGTCGTCCAAGGTGTCGCCGACGGTGGAGCGCAAGGTCGATCGCGCCAGCGCGTCGCAGGACTTTGCCGCGGGCGATACCGTGAGCCACAAGACCTTTGGCACGGGTACCGTGATCTCGGTCGCCGGAGACATGATCGAGGTTCAATTCGAAAAAACCGGCCAGACTAAAAAGCTCATGAAAGGTTTTGCACCGATCGTCAAGCTGTCGTAATCCCGGCGGACCTGGGAGGGCGTATAGGGCAACATCGCCTGCTCGGGCAGTCCTGCGCAAGACGGAGAGCACATTAAGTGCTCTCCTTTGCGCGCGGAACTCGCGATCGATGTTGCCCCATACGCCCTCCCAGGTCCTTTGATAACGCTGCTTGCGAACGTCGCTTTGCTCGTTCGTTTTTTGGTCTGGAGAGCCGGGTGGGCTGATATATAGATACGAGTAGGGGCTCCTCCGTTGATGAACGGGGGAGCCCCTTGTTTCGTTTTGGTTGTTGTTGCGACCTAGAGGTGGCTGATGATCAGTTCCATCTTGCCTTTGAGGTCAATGGAGCTGACGGTACTGGGTGCCAGCAGGTGACTGCCCTTGTGGACGGGGTCGCCGCAGACGGTGCCTTCGCCGTCGATGACCGACAGGCACATGAAGGGCCAGCGCTGCTCGAGGGTCTTGCTGCCGTCGACGCGCACGCGATCGACGGTGTAGCAGGGGTTGGACTCGAGCTCGGTCACGCCATCGACCTCGGGCGCGGTCACCGTGCCGTCGGTCGGAGCCTGCGCGTTAAAGTCGATGCAATCGAGGCTCTGCTCAATGTGCAGCGGGCGCAGCTTGCCGTCGGTGCCGGGGCGGTCGTAGTCGTACAGGCGATAGGTCACATCGCTCGACTGCTGCGTCTCCAAAATGAGCGTGCCGGTCTTGATGGCGTGCACAGTGCCGGAGTCAATCTGGAAAAAGTCGCCCTTGTGGATTGGCAGCACGTTGAGCATGTCATCCCAGCGGCCGTCCTCGATCATCTGTGCGGCCTCGGCGCGGTCATGCGCGCGCTGTCCGACGATGATTGTGGCGCCGGGCTCGCAATCCAGCACGTACCAGCACTCGGTTTTGCCCAGGCTGCCGTTTTCGTGCTCGGCGGCGTACTCGTCGTTGGGATGAATCTGAATCGAAAGGTCGTCCTTGGCGTCCAGAATCTTAATGAGCAGCGGGAACTCTTTGCCCTCGCAGTTGCCAAAGAGCTCACGGTGCTCGGCCCACAGCCACGACAGCGTGTGGCCGGCATACGGGCCCTCCGCAATCTGGCAGTCGCCGTTGGGGTGGGCCGAGATGGCCCAGCACTCACCGATGGGACCCTCGGGAATGTCGTAACCAAATACGGTTTCGAGCTGGCGGCCTCCCCAGATTTTTTCGTGGAAGATCGGCGTCAGTTTAATCAAATCGGACATGTGCATACTCCCATAAGGTTGTGCGGGTGCCGCGTAAGACAGCTCAAAACGAGCACCCACCGGATTACAAAACTAGGCCAACGTTACGTTGTGCAGCTCAAAGCGGTCGCCTACGTTGTGCGAGATAGAATATTCAAACGCGGTGCCGCTATCCAAAAAGCCAATCTGGTTGAGTTCGAGCAGGGGAGAGCCGGGTTTGGTATCCAGGCGCTCAGCCTCTTCCTCAGTTGCCGCGACAGCGCGAATGGTGCGATGGAAGCTCGAAATCTTCAGCCCGCATTGCTCGCGGATAAAGCCGTAGACCGATCCGTACAGGTCCTTCTTTTTAAGGCCCGGGATCAGTTCGAGCGGCATATAGGTGTACTCGATGACGATGGGCTTCTCGTCGACCTGGCGCACACGTACGATGTGATAGGCGAAGTCATCCTCGGCCATTCCCAGCTGGGTCGCAACCTCTGCCGGCGGATTGACGATCGAGAAATCGTAGACCACCGAGGTCACTTTCTCCCCGCGGTGCTCATACGAAAAGCCTTGGGCACGGTCGTTCTTGCCTTGAAAAAACACCTGGCCGGGAAGCCCCGCCGTGTCCTTGACGTAGGTGCCCGATCCGCGCCGGCTGGTAATAAGGCCTTCTTCGGTAATCTGCTCAATTGCTCGTTTGACGGTGATTTTAGAAACGCTATAGAGCTCGCAGAACTCAACGACGGTGGGCAGCTTGTCGCCCGGCTTTAGAGCGCCGTCCTCGATGCTTCGACGGATATCTGCAGCTATTGCCTCGTATTTGGGAATCATGGAACCTCCTTTCCGGCTTGATTGAGTATAAAAGAAAGTATAGTCAACACCTAAGCATCCCTATTGCGTTTTTGAAAAGTTCGAGAAAGAGAATATCTAAAAACGCTTTTCTTATTAAATAAAAGCGCCTTAAAGCGAAATACAATCGAATATTGTCGTATTGAGCAGATTGATTAGTCTGGGGACGGGGCCGAGTCGTGTTGCCGTCTAACGAACTGAATCTCATGCGCTGCGTTTCCCCAGATAAAACCTGCCAAAACAAACCTGTCCCTTTTTGGTAGGTTTTTGCCTTGGGAGCGGTACCATACAGGCAATGTTTAAACGAGAAAGGTGGGCTCCCATGGAACCTAAGCAGTACTATATCGGCATTGACGTCGGCGGCACTTCGGTTAAGGAGGGCCTGTTCGACGAAGACGGTAACCTGCTTGCCAAGGCCAGCGTGCCTACGCCTCCCATCGTTGACGCTGCGGGCTTTGCCGCGGTGACCGAGGCTATCGACCAGGTGGTTGCCAAGGCGCAGATTCCGCGTGCCTTTGTGGCGGGCATTGGCCTGGCTGTTCCGTGCCCTATCCCGGCGTCGGGCGATGCCAAGGTCAAGGCCAACATTGCCATTAACCTGCCCGAGCTTAAGATCGCCATCCAGGAGCACTGCCCCGACGCGGTCGTTAAGTACGAGAACGATGCCAACGCCGCTGCCATGGGCGAGGCCTGGCTCGGCTCTGCCAAGGGCGTGCAGAACGTCGTGATGGTCACCATCGGTACCGGCGTGGGCGGCGGCGTTATCGTTAACGGCGACGTGGTGTCGGGCGTTGTGGGTGCCGGCGGCGAGATTGGCCACATGTGCCTGAACCCGGCTGAGGAGCGCACCTGCGGCTGCGGCGGCCATGGCCACCTGGAGCAGTATTCCAGCGCTACCGGCGTGGTGAGCAACTATCTTGCCGAGTGCGAGAAGGCTGGCGTCGACCCCATCGAGCTCACCGGCCCCTCCGATTCCAAGGACGTGTTCCAGGCCTGTCGCGAGGGTGACAAGCTCGCGCTAGCCGCGGCCGATACCATGGCCGACTATCTCGGTCGCGCTCTGGCGCTTATCGCCAACGTGGTCGACCCCGAGATGTTCCTGATCGGCGGCGGCGCATCCGCCTCGGCCGATGTCTACCTCGACAAGGTCCGCGAGCACTTTAAGCAGTACGCGCTTTCTGCCTCGCGCGAGACGCCCATTAAGGTCGCCTCGCTCGGCAACGACGCCGGCATCATCGGTGCCGCCTACGTAGCCCTGCGCGCCGCCGGCAAATAGCTAGTGCAAGGAGGCCAGGTTACTTTGCACTAACATGGTGCGAAAGGGATAGACTTTGCTCCAACGCCTGCTCCAAATTGTGCCGCGGCCCTTCCGTGCCCAAGGGTTCGCCGCCAGCGTGCTACCATAGCTACGTCCAAGTACACATATCAAGTGGAGGATATCCATGGCAAACGTTCTTGTCTTTGGTCACCAGAACCCCGATAACGACGCCATCATGAGCGCCGTCGTCCTGTCCCAGCTGCTCAACCAGGTTGAGTATGCCGGCAACACCTACGAGGCCTGCGCCCTGGGCCAGCTTCCGGCCGAGTCCGCCAAGCTGCTCGCCGACGCCGGCATTGCCGAGCCCCGCGTGATCGAGTCCGTCGAGGCCGGTCAGCTCGTCGTCCTCACCGACCACAACGAGTCCGCCCAGTCCGTCGCAGGCCTTAAGGACGCCACGGTCTTTGGCGTTGTCGACCATCACCGCATCGGCGACTTCGAGACTGCCGGTCCGCTGCACTACATCTGCCTGCCCTGGGGCTCCAGCTGCACCATCGTCACCAAGCTCGCCGGCGTGCTCGGCGTTGAGCTTTCCGACGTTCAGGCCAAGCTGCTGCTCTCGGCCATGATGACCGACACGCTCATGCTCAAGAGCCCCACCACCACCGATGTCGACCGCGCCGTCGCTGCTAAGCTCGGCGAGCAGGTGGGCGTCGACCCGGTCAAGTTTGGCATGGAGGTCTTCCTCACCCGTCCGTCCGGCTCCTTCACCGCAGCCGAGATGGTCGGCAATGACATCAAGATGTTCGAGCCCGCTGGCAAGAAGCTGCTCATCGGCCAGTACGAGACCGTCGACAAGACCCGCGCACTCGGCATGATCGACGAGATCCGTGAGGCAATGCGCGCCTACGCCGCCGAGAAGGGTGCTGACGGCATTGTCCTGTGCATCACCGACATCATGGAAGAGGGCTCGCAGGTCCTGCTCGAGGGCGAGACCGAGGCTGCTCAGAAGGGCTTGGGCATTGCCGACGAGCACGACGGCGTCTGGATGCCGGGCGTCCTCTCCCGTAAGAAGCAGGTCGCTGCCCCCATCATGGCCGCCTGCTAGGTTCTTTTGACCTAACACCGACGACCGGATCGCGGACGCCCCGCGCTCCGGTCGTTTTTTGTGCACGGCGCCGCGTCGTCTCTTGGACAGGCGTGCCCGCGCCGTTGAGCAAATAATGTTCAACCTGTGGTTCCGCTTTTCGGCCACGCCTGCGTGCTTGTCGTGCAGGGTAGGCTAGATGCAAGCGTAATACGTTAGAGCGCGGCGCCGCCACTTGGGCGGGCCGTGCTTTTTTAAGACGGGAGCCATCCCGTGAAAGGAGCCGCCCATGGCAGCACCCGAGCAGCTGTTCAACGTTCGTGAGCGCAAGCGTTTTGAGCGCCACGACATTTGGGAGCGCATCTCCGAGAACGGCACGATTTCCGCCGCCGTCATGGTCATCGCCGCCATCGCCGCCGTTATCTGCGCCAATACCGATGCCTACGAGGCCATCCATCACTTTTTGGAGACCCCGCTGTATGTGGGTCTGGGGCATTTGACGGCTGGCCTCACCGTTGAGCTTTTCGTCAACGACTTCCTCATGGCGATTTTCTTTTTGTTGGTGGGCATTGAGCTTAAGTACGAGATGACGGTCGGCGAGCTCAAGAATCCGCGTCAGGCCATGCTTCCCATGCTGGCAGCTGTGGGCGGCGTCGTCGTTCCCGCCTGCATCTACCTGATCTTTAACCATGCCGGCGCCCGCAACGGTTGGGCCATCCCCATGGCAACCGATATTGCCTTTGCGCTGGGCGTGCTGTCGCTTTTGGGCAATCGCGTGCCCAACGGCGTGCGCGTGTTCTTCTCGACGCTCGCCATCGCCGACGACCTCATCTCCATCGCCGCTATCGCCATCTTCTACGGTCAGAGCCCCAATCCGTTTTGGTTGGGCGCCGCCGCGCTTGTGACCTGCGCACTCGTGTGGCTCAACAAGACGCAGCATTACCGCCTTGCCCCGTATTCGGTACTGGGTCTGCTGTTGTGGTTCTGCATGTTCAAGAGCGGCGTACATGCCACGCTTGCCGGCGTCATCCTGGCCTTCACCATCCCGGCCAAGTGCGGCGTCAAGCTCGATAGTCTCACCGATTGGCTGGGCGAGTGCCTGCCGCTGCTCGATGACCGCTACGACGACGAGGCACACATCCTGGGCCAGCATGACTTTACCGTCTCGACTACCAAGGTCGAGCGCGTCATGCACCGCGCGACCCCGCCGCTCATCCGCATGGAGCGTCTGATCTCCACGCCGGTCAACTTTGTGATCCTGCCGATCTTTGCGTTCGTGAACGCACAGGTTCGCCTAGTGGGCGTGGACATGAGCACGCTGCTCACCGACCCGGTGACGCTCGGCGTGTACTTTGGCATGCTGCTGGGCAAGCCGATCGGTATCTTTGGCATGACGTTTGCCCTGGTTAAGCTTAGGGCCTGCGAGCTGCCGCGCAATGTCAACTGGCACATGATTGCCGGTGTGGGCATTCTGGGCGGTATCGGCTTTACCATGTCGATTCTCATCAGCGGCCTTGCCTTCCCGACGGCCCAGTTTGAGGTTCTGGCTGCCAAGGCCGCCATTCTTGCCGGTTCGGTCACCGCTGCCGTGCTCGGCATGATCTACATGAGCGTGGTCTGCAAGCATCCCTCGCCCAAAGACGAGTAAGAGCGCGAAAACCGGCTCCAGAACCGATTCGGGCGCGTTCAAAATGCGGATTCGGGCGGTGCTTGCCGCCTGCCAGACACGCCAGTGGTCAAAAAACGCCGTTTGTGAGTACTGTCACAAACGGCGTATCATTTTAGGTGCGGAAAATAATGAACAAAGTTATAAGAACTGTACGTTAATGAGTGACCATCGAATTCCAATTTGGCGCTAGCTGACGGTGATTAGGAAGTTTCAAGTCGAGTTTTGCCGATTTCGACCAAAAATCGCTGCTACTAAAAAGGTAACAGTACTCATATTTGCCCTTTTTTGGCCACAAGCCCTAAAACAAGCCTCGCCAAGGTCGGGAAGCGGGCCAAATGCCGGCCTCGAGGCTTATTCCACCGTTCCGTAGACGGCGCCCCAGCCGTGGGCGGCCAAGGCGGAGTTGAGCTGGTCGCAAAGTGACTGGCGGTCGTAGTAGCCAGGCGGCAAAAGGTTCACGATCTCCATGAGGTCGGGCGCCAGGTCCAAGATTTCGGCCTGTACGATCAGATCCAGGCGGTCGATGGCGTGGCGGTCGTAAAACAGTCCGTCGACCAGGCGCTGCAAGTCGCCGAATTCCTCGGCCTGAAACGATCCGTACTCCATAGTGCCTCCTTGGGCGCCCCACGCCGGCATGCGCGGCGATTCGTAATTGATTGCGATGAACTTAATCTATCACGGCTTCATAACGTTGCGACGATGGCGGTCTATACTTAGACGAACTGCAACGTACCGCTTCGCGAAAGGTCGCACCCCATGCAGACGATCTACCAGAAGATGGAAACCACCGAACTCGATGCCGCCATCGAGGCGCTCAAAACCGAGGTCGCCGAGGTCAAGGCCAAGGGCCTGGCGCTCGATATGGCCCGCGGCAAGCCGTCGCCCTCCCAGGTGGACATTTCTCGCCCCATGCTCGATATCCTCAATGCCGATGCCGATCTGCACGACGGCAATGTCGACTGCTCCAACTACGGTTGCTTCGAGGGCATTCCCTCGGCACGCAAGCTAGCGGGGGAGTTCCTGGGCTGCCCCGCCGAGCAGACGCTCGTGCTGGGTTCGTCGAGCCTTTTGATCGAGCATGACATTGCCGGCATGTTCTGGCGCTGTGGCTCGTGCGGCAGCGAGCCCTGGGACGCCTACGAGGCCGCGCACGACGGCAAGAAGGTCAAGTTCCTGTGCCCTGTTCCCGGCTACGATCGCCACTTTGGCATCACCGCCGACTTGGGCATCGAGAACGTCCCCGTCGCGATGACCGACAACGGCCCCGACATGGACGAGATCGAGCGCCTGGTTGCCGCCGACGATTCCATCAAGGGTATCTGGTGCGTGCCCAAGTATTCCAACCCCACGGGCATCACCTTTAGCGAGGACACTGTGCGCCGCCTGGTCGAGATGCCCACGGCTGCGCCCGATTTCCGCATCTTCTGGGACAACGCCTACTGCGTGCACGACCTGTACGACGAGACCGACGAGCTCGCCAACATCTTTGACCTCGCTCGCGCGGCGGGCACCGAGGATCGCGTGGTGGCATTCGCCTCGACGTCAAAGATCACCTTCCCGGGCGCCGGCATCGGCTTTATCGGTGCGAGCCCCGCGGTCATCGCCGAGTTCTCCAAGTGCCTGAAGGCCGGCCTCATCAGCGCCGACAAGCTCAACCAGCTGCGTCACGTGCGCTTCCTTCCCACCATCGAGGCGGTCAAGGAGCACATGAAAAAGCATGCCGAGTTCCTGCGTCCGCGCTTTGAGGCCGTCGAGCGCAAGCTCACCGAGGGCTTGGGCGACACGGGCTGTGCCACCTGGACGCATCCCCGCGGCGGCTACTTTGTGAGCTTCGATGGCCCCGAGGGCTCGGCCCAGAAGGTCGCCGCGCTCTGCGCCGACTTGGGCGTTAAGCTCACGCCGGCCGGTGCTACCTGGCCCTATGGCAAGGACCCGCGCGACACCAACATCCGCATCGCGCCGAGCTATCCCACGGTCGAGGACCTGGAGGCCGCGCTCGATGTGCTGGTGCTGGCCGTTAAGCTTGTCGCTGCCGAGCTTGCGCGTGCCGAGCGCGCCTAACGCGCGGCTTCCCGTACTATCCGCACTCTCGATACGTAAAGGAGCGTATACATGGATTTGGGTATTTCCACCAACCCCACGCCAGAGCTCTACACCATTAAGGTCACCGGCGAGATTGATATCTCTAACGCCGATAGCCTGCGCAATGCCATCGACCTGGCGCTCGAGCAGCCCACTGAGGCCGTTGAGCTCGATTTTGCCCAGGTGAGCTACATCGATTCGACGGGCATTGGCGTGCTCGTGGGCGCCGCGCACCACGCGGTCGACCATGGTAAGCGCTTTAGCTGCGTCAACGTGCAGCCCCCGGTGATGCGCGTGGTTCAGCTGTTGGGCGTCGACCAGGAGATTTCGATCACCGCTGCATAATCTTTGCCCCCAAAAGGGCGTGCCGTTTGGCATATGTTTGTGATGCGCTCGGACGTTTTGGCGTCCGGGCGCTATACTTGATCGAATGAATAGACGAGTTCCGGCCGAATGGCGCGGTGCGGGCTCGACTCACATCGAGCCTTGGAGGTATGTGTGTTTGGTATTGGAGAGGGTGAGCTCGCGATCATCGTGGTCTTCGGCTTTTTGCTGTTTGGCCCGGATAAGCTCCCGCAGATGGGCCGCACGATCGGCCGTGCTATCCGTCAGTTCCGCGAGACGCAGGAAAAGATGACGGCCGTTGTTCAGTCCGAGATTATCGATCCGGTGAGCGAGGCCGCGTCGGCCCCGGTCAAGCCCAAGAAGACTGCTGCGACCGACGACGATTCCGATGCGGACGAGGATGCCGCCGAGACGGCAGCGCCCGCCAAGAAGGAGACCTTTGCCGAGCGTCGCGCCCGTCTTGCTGCCGAGAAGGCCGCAAGCGAGGGTGCTGCTGAGGGCGAAGGCGCTGTTGATGAGGCCGAGGGTACAGAGCCTGCTGCTGCTGTCGAGCCCGAGCCTGCTGCAGAGCCCGAGCCCGAGCCGGCAGAGCCCACGACGGCTGACCTCTACGCCCGTCGTCCCCGCAAGCGCAAGGCCGTCGTCGACCAGCTCGCTCGCGAGCTCGAGGCCGAGGACGACACCGCTGCCGCCGACGCCTCGAAGGGAGGCGATGAGTAATGCCTATCGGACCTGCGCGCATGCCGCTCTTCGATCACCTGGGAGAGCTCCGTCGCCGTCTGACCATCGTGGTCGTGTCGGTGTTTGCCGCCGCTATCGTGCTGTATTTCGCCACGCCCGTGGTGCTCGACATTCTGGAAGACCCTATCCGCTCCTTTGTTCCGGACGGGAAGTTCTACATCACCACCACGCTCGGCGGCTTTGGCCTGCGCTTCTCGCTTGCCATCAAGATGGCCGTGGTCATGTGCACGCCCATGATCATCTGGCAGATCCTGGCATTTTTCCTGCCGGCACTGCGCCCCAACGAGCGCAAATGGGTTGTGCCCACGGTGCTCGCCTCGACGGTGCTGTTCTTCCTGGGTGCCATCTTCTGCTACTTCATCATTATCCCGGCGGGCTTTGAGTGGCTCATCGGCGAGACCTCGGCCGTCGCTACGGCGCTGCCCGACCTGGAGAACTACGTCAACATGGAGCTGCTCTTTATGATCGGCTTTGGTGTGGCGTTTGAGCTGCCGCTCATCATCTTCTACCTGTCTGTTTTCCACATCGTGTCCTACGCGGCCTTCCGCAGCGCCTGGCGCTACGTGTACGTAGGCCTGCTCGTGGGTTCGGCTGTGATCACGCCCGACGGCTCGCCCGTTACGCTGGGTCTCATGTATGGCGCCCTGCTCTCGCTCTACGAGATTTCGCTCGCCATCGCCCGTGTGGTCATTACCGCGCGCGAGGGCAAGGAGGGCTTGTTTGTGAGCCGTCTGGACCTGTTCTCGGACGACGAGGACGACGAGGAGTAAATCGGTATGCACGAGGTTGGCATTGTCAACGGCATACTCGATACAGTGATTCGCGCGGCGCGTGGGGCGGGGGCCTCGCGCGCCGTTTTGGTAACGCTGCGTATCGGGGATATGACCGAGGTCGTGCGCGAGGCGCTCGACTTTGCCTGGGAGACGTTTCGCGACGAGGACCCGCTCACGAAGGGCTGCGAGCTTGCCGTGGAGGAGGTCCATCCACAAAGCGAGTGCCTGGACTGCGGCGAGGTCTTTGAGCACGACCGTTTCCATTGTCGCTGCCCCCAGTGTGGCGGCGCCAACGTGCGCCTGCTGCACGGCCGCGAGCTCGACATCGCCAGTATCGAAATCGAAACCCCCGACGATTAGCCCGCCAGCCATCTAGTGATGGGGTATAAAGGGGCCAAAGTAAGGAGCGCTAAGTATGGCTGAGAAAACGATTGATATCGCGTCGCCGATCCTGTCGCGCAACGAGCGCCTGGCAGATCAGCTGCGTCAGCGATTTAAAGAGACAAACACCTATGTGATCAATGTGCTGTCGAGCCCCGGCTCGGGTAAGACCACCACGATCCTGGGCACCAACGAGCGCCTGTGCGACAAAGCCGGCCTGCGCTGCGCCGTCATCGAGGGCGATATCGCCTCGGACGTTGACGCCATCACCATGAAGGAAGCCGGTATGCCCGCTATCCAGATCAACACGGGCGGCCTGTGCCACCTTGAGGGCAACATGATCATGGAGGCCGTTGACGCCTTCGACCAGGCTGTGGGTCTTCAAAACATCGACGTCATCTTTATCGAAAACGTGGGTAACCTGGTCTGCCCAGTCGACTTTGACCTGGGCGAGAACCTGTCCATCATGATCCTCTCGGTGCCCGAGGGCGACGACAAGCCCATCAAGTACCCGGGCATCTTCCAACACGCCGGCGCGCAGCTGCTCAACAAGGTCGACGTGGCTCCGGCTTTCGATTTTGACATGTATAGGTATACTAAGACACTCGATGACCTCAATCCGCAGGCGCCGCGGTTTGCCGTGAGCGCGCGCAAGGGCGAGGGCATGGATGCCTGGTGCGATTGGCTCATCGGGCAGATTGAGCAAGCAAGGGCGTAAGTCGGCCGCCATACGGGCGGGCGTAGCCGCAGAGATACGAGATAGGAGCCTCTTTTGAAGCTCATCATCGCCGAGAAAAACGACGCCGCACGTCAGATCGCCGAGCGCCTGTCCACGGGTAAGCCCAAAAAGGACAAGGTGTACAACACCGCCATCTACCGTTTTGAGTGGAAGGGCGAGGAGTGCGTGACCATCGGCCTTGCCGGTCACATCCTGGCGCCCGATTTTTGCGACAGTGTGCTGTTCGATAAAAAGCTGGGTTGGTATTCGGTGACCGAGGACGGCGAGATGCTGCCGGCCGATATGCCCGATGGCCTGGCCCGCCCGCCGTACGACACCAAGCGCAAGCCGTTCCTTGCCGATGGCATTTCCATCAAGGGCTGGAAGCTCGAGAGCCTGCCTTACCTCACCTGGGCGCCCGTCATTAAGCTACCGGCCGAGAAGGAGCTCATTCGTTCGCTCAAGAATCTGGCTAAGAAGTCCGACAGTGTCATCATCGCCACGGACTTCGATCGCGAGGGCGAGCTGATTGGTTCGGACGCTCTCAACAAGGTGCGTGAGGTGGCGCCCGACTTGCCGGTTGCCCGCGCCCAATACTCTTCGTTTACCAAGGCCGAGATCACGCACGCCTTCGATAATCTCGTCTCGCTCGACCAGAACCTGGCTGACGCCGGCGAGAGCCGTCAGCACATCGACCTTATCTGGGGTGCGGTGCTCACGCGTTACCTGACGCTCGCCAAGTTTGGCGGCTTTGGCAACGTGCGTTCCGCCGGCCGCGTGCAGACGCCGACGCTCGCCCTGGTGGTCGAGCGCGAGCGCGAGCGCATGGCGTTTGTGCCCGAGGACTATTGGCAGATTCGCGGCATGGGCGCCGCGCAGGGTGCTGCCGAGGACGACCGCTTTAAGATCGCGCACAAGACAGCGCGTTTTACCGACAAGGATGCTGCCGAGACGGCGTATGGTCACGTCGACGGCGTCAAGACGGCGACCGTTGCCGCGGTGACCAAGCGCTCGCGTAAGCAGCAGCCGCCCACGCCGTTCGCGACGACCTCGCTGCAGGCTGCCGCCGCGGCCGAGGGCATCTCGCCTGCGCGTACGATGCGAATCGCCGAGTCCCTCTACATGGCTGGTCTCATCAGCTACCCGCGTGTCGATAACACCGTGTACCCTGCGACGCTCGATCTGGGCGCCGTGGTGAGCGACCTGGCAAAGATCAACCCGGCGCTGGCGCCCGTGTGCAAAAAGGTGCTCGCCGGTCCCATGAAGCCCACGCGCGGCAAGGTCGAGACTACCGACCACCCGCCTATCTATCCCACGGGCGAGGGCGATCCGTCCACGCTCGATGGCGGCCAGCGCAAGCTCTACGACCTCATTGCCCGCCGCTTTCTGGCAACGCTCATGGGGCCCGCGACCATCGAGAACACCAAGCTCGAGCTTGATGTGAACGGCGAGCCGTTCGTGGCTTCGGGCGACGTGCTTGTGACCCCGGGCTTCCGCGAGGCGTACCCGTACGGCCTTAAGCGCGACGAGCAGATGCCGCCGTTGGAGCAGGGCGATACGGTCGACGTGTTCGACATTAAGCTCGAGGCCAAGCAGACCGAGCCGCCCGCGCGCTACAGCCAGGGCAAGCTCGTGCAGGAGATGGAGAAGCGCGGCCTGGGTACCAAGTCCACGCGCGCGAGCATCATCGAGCGCCTGTATGCCGTGCGCTATCTCAAAAACGATCCCGTTGAGCCGAGCCAGCTGGGCATCGCCATCATCGACGCGCTGACGCAGTTTGCCCCGCGCATCACGAGCCCCGATATGACCAGCGAGCTCGACGGCGACATGACTCGCGTCGAGCGCGGCGAGGACACCGAAGAACATGTCGTGATGCACTCGCGCGCGCTGCTGGCCGGCGTGCTCGACGAGCTGCTCAAACATACGCAGGAACTGGGCGACGCCATCAGCGACGCCGTCACGGCCGATGCGCGCGTGGGTACCTGCCCCAAGTGCGGCAAGGACCTGGTTATGAAGACGAGCGCCAAGACCCGTGGCAGCTTCATTGGCTGCATGGGCTGGCCCGACTGCGATGTGACCTATCCGGTGCCGAGCGGCGTCAAGGTGAGCCCGCTCGAGGGCGAGGCGGCCGTGTGCCCCGAGTGCGGCGCGCCGCGCATTAAGTGCCAGCCGTTCCGCCAGAAGGCCTTCGAGATTTGCGTGAACCCCACGTGCCCCACCAACTACGAGCCCGACCTTAAGGTGGGCGAGTGCAAGGTGTGCGCCGAGGCCGGACGCCATGGCGACCTGATCGCGCACAAGAGCGAGAAGAGCGGCAAGCGCTTTATCCGCTGCACCAACTACGATGACTGCGGTGTGAGCTATCCTCTGCCGGCGCGCGGTAAGCTCGAGGCGACGGGTGAGACCTGCCCCGAGTGCGGTGCTCCCATCGTGGTGGTCAACACGGCGCGCGGCCCGTGGCGCATCTGCGTGAACATGGACTGTCCGACCAAGGAGAAGAAGCCCGCCCGCGGTCGCAAGACCACGACTAAGGCGAGCACGGCAAAGAAGACGACGGCTAAGAAAGCCACTGCCGCCAAGAAGACGACCGCGAAGAAGTCGACTGCCAAGAAAGCAGCCGCCGACAAGTAACGGCGCAGTCGAAACATTGCCCAAAAAAACGAGCGAGGACCCCGCGATCCTCGCTCGTTTTTTTGACCGGCAGTTAGGGACGTTCCTTTTCTGCCGGCAGTTTAGGAACGTCCCTAACTGCCGGCTCGGGAACGACAAAGCGCTAGTTCACCTCGACAGGCTTGGCGCCGGGATAGCGCTCCTCAAAGTCTAGGCGGTACTTATTGTCATTGGTGCCCGCCACGTTGTCGCGCGACAGCGGCGCCACGATCTCATTCTTGTGGTCCGCAGGCTTGGCGTATTTCAGGCTGATCTCCCAGGCATCACAGATTGCGTCAATGCGGTGATCCAGGTCGTCGTACAGGGCGATGATATCCTTCCAGGAGCTGTAGTTCTTGGAGCTCGTCGGGACGTCCAGGTCCTCGACGATGTCGTAATACTGCTCGATGGTGTCCTCCGTGCGCTCGGCGACGTCGGCGAGATTTTGACGGGTGGTTCGATCCTCTTCCAGATAGTTGCCGTTGAAGTTCTGCGCGCAGCCACGGACCTGGCTGTCGAGATCTTCGAGCAGGTCGTAGTATTCGCTCAGGCGACGGTAGAGGTTCTGCTCGGAGAGCGTTGCTTCGCCGCCATCCTCGTCGTCATCGTCATCATCGTCGTACAGGCTGTTGGGATTGCCGAGAGGCTTTAGGTCATCGTCGTCGACGTCATGGTGCAGCTTAGCTACCTCGGCAGTCGTCTGCGTGGCGGCGTTGTCGAACGGTCTGATCGCAAAGAAGATGACCAGGGCGATGATGATCGCCACCAGCACAACGATAACGGCGATAAGCGGCCCGGTGCCGCTCTTTTTGGGAGCGGGGGTCTGTGGCGAAGCGGGCGCGTATGCGGGAGCCGGCTGCTGTTGGGGCGAGCCGCTCGCGACGGGTATGCGCTGCGTGGTCTCGACGGCCTCGGTCCTTGCGGCGGGGTCGGGGCTATAGGCGAGGGGGTCGTCCGCCTTGGCTTGCGGCGTATCAAGGGAGCCGGTCTGCTCAAAAGCGGGCTGGCTATCGCTCGCGGCTGTTTGCTCAACGGGTGCACCGCACGAGGTGCAGAACTTGGCATTATCTTCAAGAAGCTTGCCGCACGAGGCGCAATACCGAGACATTGCCACTCCTTTCGCCACATTTCAATGCAATACGACGATTATACCCAGCGTACAAAAAAGCCGGCAGTTGGGGACGTTCCTTTTCGGCCGGCAGTTTAGGAACGTCCCTAACTGCCGCCTGAGTAGCCATTGGCTAGGTGGGATTTGGGACGTGCCGAGCACTGGGGTATCATGGCTTGGTTGATATATCTGCATTTACGCGCCTTGTAGGAAGGGGCTGCGCCCATGGCTTTTGAGCCCGCTCAACATAGCTTTATCACGCTCGAGGGCGTCGATGGCGCTGGCAAGTCCACGCAGGCGCGCCTGCTGGCCCGCGCGCTTGACCTTGCCGGTTACCAGGTCGTGGCCCTGCGCGAGCCGGGTGGCACCGCCATCAGCGAGAAGATTCGTGCCCTGCTGCTCGATTCCGCCAACACGGCAATGGGCGATACTTGCGAGCTGTTGCTCTACGAGGCGGCGCGCGCCCAGCTAGTGCACGAGGTTATCGCGCCTGCCCTCGCGGCCGGCAAGGTGGTCCTGTGCGATCGCTTCTACGATTCCACGACCTGCTACCAGGCGTTTGCCGACGGCCTCGATCGCCAGATGGTACGCAACGCCAACAACCTGGCCGTCGCGGGAACACACCCGGCGCTCACGCTCGTCTACCACATCACGCCCGAGCAGGCGGCATTGCGCATGGCAGCCCGTGGCGCGGCCGACCGCATGGAGGCCAAGGGCATGGCCTTCCAGGAGCGCGTCTATCAGGGATTTCGTGCCATTGCCGCCGAGGAACCAGACCGCGTAAAGCTCATCGACGCCACCGCGCCGATCGAGGGTGTCTTCGCGCAGACGGTCGAGCAGGTTCGCGCGTACGGCCTCGATATCCCGCAGGATGCCGTCGTCGCCGCGCTTGCCCAGGAGGCCGAGTAGCATGGCCCCTGCGCAGACAAGCTTGCTCGCCAAGCTCGATACCCAAGAGCGCGTACGCGACTTTTTGACCAACGCCGTCGCCAGCGGTCGCGCATCACATGCCTATCTGTTCTTGGGAGCGCCCGGTGCCGGCAAGCTCGATGCCGCATGGGCGCTCGCCCAGGCCTTCCTGTGCGAGCAGGACGGCTGCGGATCGTGCGACAGCTGCGTGCGCGTCGCGCGCCATACGCACCCCGACGTGCACTATTACACCCCCGAAAGCGCTACGGGCTACCTCATCGCGCAGACCCGCGAGCTGCTCGACGACGTGCCCTTGGCACCCATCCGCGCCAAGGCCAAGGTCTACATCATCGACCGTGCCGAGCAGCTGCGCGCCAACACCGCTAACGCGCTGCTCAAGACACTCGAGGAGCCGCCCGAGGGCGTCATGTTCATCCTGCTGGGCACCTCGGCAGACGTGATGCTGCCCACCATCGTGAGCCGCTGCCAGTGTGTGCCGTTTCGGCTGGTGTCGCCCGCCGTGGCCGCGCAGGCCGTGAGCCGCGCCACCGGTCAGGATATCGTGCGTTGTCGCATGGCCGTCGCCGTGGCGGGCAGCCCCACGCGTGGTATCGAGTTCCTCAAGAGCGCCGAGCGTCAGGACGCCCGTCGCCAGATGATCCGTGCCATCGACTCACTCATTGCCGCCGACGAGGCCGATGTGCTCAGTCGCGCCAAGTCGCTCATCGTCGCCGTCAAGGCGCCGTTGGCCGAGGTCAAGTCCACGCAGGAAAAGGTGCTCGAGCAAAATGCCGACTACCTGTCGCGTGGAGCATTGAAGCAGCTTGAGGACCGCAACAAGCGCGAACTCAACGCGCGCGAGCGTTCGGGTATCATGGAAGCGCTGGCGAGCGCGCGGACGCTCGTGCGCGACGTGCTGCTGACGCTTCAGGATGAGGCGGCCGACGTCGTGAACGAGGATGTGCGCGACACGATCGGTCGGCTTGCCGCCGCGACCAATGTTGCGGGTGCCACCCAGGCGCTCGAAGCGGTCGCAACCGCCGAGCGCAACATCGCCAGAAACGTTACTCCCCAGCTGGCCATCGAGGTCATGCTGTTCGATATCAGGAAGGCACTGAAATGCCGTTAGTCGTACCCGTTAAGTTTACCTACGCCTCGCGCGACCTGTGGTTCGACCCGCAGGATCTGGATATCCTCGAGGCCGATTATGCCATCTGCTCCACCGAGCGCGGAACCGAGATCGGCCTGGTCACGGCCGATCCCTTCGAGGTGCCGCTCGACGAAATCGGCCAGCCGCTCAAGCCCGTGCTGCGCGTGGCGAGCGACATCGACCTGCAGCTTGCCGATGATCTGGCCATCCAGGGCGACGAGGCCATGGTCGATTTCCGTCGCCTGGTCAAGGAGCTCGACCTCGAGATGAAGCCGGTCGGCGTCGAGTACCTGTTTGGCGGCGAGAAGGCCGTGTTCTACTTTGCGGCCGAGGAGCGCGTCGATTTTCGTCAGCTCGTCAAGGACCTGTCCTCGACGCTGCACATTCGCGTCGACATGCGCCAGATCGGCGTGCGCGACGAGACCCGCCTGGTGGGCGGCTATGCCCAGTGCGGCCAGGAGCTCTGCTGCACGCGCTTTGGCGGACAGTTTGAGCCCGTCTCGATTCGCATGGCAAAAGAGCAGGATCTACCGCTTAACTCGTCCAAGATCAGTGGCGTTTGCGGCCGCCTGATGTGCTGCCTGCGCTACGAGTTCGAGGCGTATAAGGACTTTAAGAGCCGCGCGCCCAAAAAGAAGACGCTTATCGATACGCCGCTTGGCAAGGCGCGTATCCAAGAATATGACACGCCGCGCGAGCAGCTGGTGCTGCGCCTGGAGAACGGCAAGGTCTTTAAGGTCAACCTGGCCGATATGACCTGCTCGGAGGGCTGCAAAAAGAAAGCAGCCGAGCAGGGCTGCAACTGCCGTCCCGACTGCGTGACGCGCGACGTGCTCGAGCGCATCGAGTCGCCCGAGATGCGCCTGGCGCTCATGGAGCTCGATCGCGAGAACGGCGTCGACGTGGGCGATGGCCTGTCGAGCGCCGACCGTCTGGCCGGTACGTCGATGCCCAAGCGCCGTCGTCGCGATGCCGATTCCGATGCTCGCGCCGGTCAGGGGCAGGGCGAGGGCCGTGGCCGCGGAAAGGGCCGTGGCAATGCCGTAACGCCTGAGGCCGAGGAGGCCGCCGGTGGCCGTCGTCGTCGCAAGCGCGCGGGCTCGGGCGATGTCGGCGAGGCTGCAGCTGCAGGCAAGAACGCCTCCCGCGAGCGCGAGGTTCAGCAGCCCCAGCAGCAGAATCGCGGCGGTGGCATGAATCCCACACGCCGTCGTCGCCGTCATCTGTCGAGCGAGGAGCGCGAGGACGCCTTCCGCGCCGCAGCTGCTCGCGAGGCTGGTGCCGCTTCCAAGGGTCCCTCGGCCTCCGATGCGCCTGTCGACAAGGGCGGCAAGTCACGTGGCGAGGAGGAGCGCGCGCCGCGTCCGCGCCGTCGCCATTCCTCGGGCGCACAGCAGAAGCCTTCAGTGCCCTCCGTGGCCGATCAGGTCTCGGATGGCGAGGTCAAGGTCACGCGCCGTCGTCCCGGAGATGGCGGGGGAGCTGCTGCCAAGGCTTCGCGTGGCGCCGCTCGCGACGAGCGCGAGCCGCGCGAGGATCGCGGTGGCGAGGGCTCGGCCGACCAGGGTCAAAAGCGCCGTCGCCGTCGCCGTTCCCGCAAGCCGCGCCAGGATGGTGGCGAGGGCTCGACCCCGTCTTCGGCCGCACCACAACCGCCCGCCGGCGAATAACGCCCGCGAGCGGATTTAACCCGCCTTACCCCAATCGCGTCGGGGTACCATAGCGCTGAATCAACAACCCTCCCTGCGACCGAACGTAGGGAGGGTTGTGTCTTGAAGAGCCATCTGAACAAATTGAGCCGTCTGCAGGGTGCCGGCGCCCTACCGTTTGCGGACGAATTGCTGCCGTTTGCCGAGCGGGCGGCACGCGAGGCACTCGAGGCATTGTCGCCAACACGATGTGCCGGCTGCGAGCGCGCCGGTGCGCTTATTTGCCAAGACTGCCTGGCCGCGCTCACGCTCATCGACCCACGTCATAGCTGTACCCGATGCGGCGCCCCGTTTGGGGATTTGCTGTGCACTGAGTGTTCGGTCGAGGGCACGTCCTCGGCAATGGCGGAGGCGCTCGACCGCTGCCTGGCGTGCTCCGTCTATGCGCATCCGCTGCCGCGCATCATTAAAGCGTACAAGGACGCGGGCGAGCGACGCCTGGCGCCGTATCTGGCGGAGCTGCTCTACGACACTGCCCTGCATGCCCAGGTCGTAGCGCCCGAACGCTTAGGAGGTGTGCTGTCCGGTGCGGATGCGGTGGTGTTTGTGCCCGCGACGGCGGCAGCGTTTCGGCGGCGTGGCTTTGATCATATGGAGGCTATTGCGCGTCCATTTTGCGAGCTGTCGGGTGTTCCCCTGCTCGATGCTCTCGTCAAGTACGGGCATGGCGACCAGCGCGAACTCGGTCGTGAGGAGCGTCGCGAGCGTGCCCAAGGCATGTACGAGACGGTTGAGGACGTGCGCGGCCGCCGTCTACTGCTTATCGATGACGTTATCACCACGGGCGCGACCATGGCAGCAGCCTCGGCGGAGCTCAAGCGTGCCGGCGCTGCGGCAGTCGATGGCCTTGCTATCGCACGTGTTTGGTAGGGGTGGTTTTGTGGCAGTGAAGATTGAGCGGCGCAACGAGCCGACAGGCGAACAGCTAGCGGCTTCCGTAATCCTAACAGGCGCTTCAGCGCTGCGCATGATGCGCGCCGAGCGCCGGCAGATGGGCTATATCAGCTGGAAGGACCTTAATCCCGATGAAGAGCGCCGTGTGCTGCGCACGTCGTCGCCCTCGACCGAGGATATCTATCTTCCTGACTTGGTGCGAATTGGAGCCAAAAGTGGCGAGGTGCAAGAAGATCTGTGCTTGCTGGTGGGATCTGCGGCGCAGCGCCGCCGCATGCCTGGCGTAGGCTGGTCCGTGTGTTCCGGGTTGCCCGCCGGCTCGATTCTAGAGGTGGAACCGGGGGTGTACAGCCTATCTCCCGAGGCCCTTTGTGTTGCCGTTGCGCGCGAGGTCGGCTGCATCCAGGCGTTTGCCCTGGCCCAGGAGCTGTGCTCTAAGATTTCACTGAGCGACCGCGGGAAGTATCTGCCTCCCTACACCTCGCCTGTTACGAATAAACTTGCAAAGGACAAGGACCAGCCAGCAGACGTGGGCTACTTTGAAGTCGAACCGGTGCTGACGCCCGATCGCCTGGCAGATTACCTTACGACATGCAAGGGAAGCACGGCCAAACAATTGCAGCGTCTGTGTCCCTACTTGTCAGAAAACCTGCTCTCGCCCATGGAGTGCATCATGCTCGCTCTGTTTTCGCTTCCGTTTTCCTATGGCGGGTTTGCCTGCGGACCTTTTAAGACCGACTACAAGATCGAGTTCGATGACCGTGCGCAGGCAATCTCGGGGATGCCTCATGCAGTTTGCGATGCGTATCAAGAAGCGGCCCGGTTTGACCTGGAATACAACGGTGAGCTGGGCCATTCCTCTCGGAGGGGACGTATCCATGATGAAAAGCGCAACACGGGCTTGATTACTATGGGAATCGAGGTCGCGACGGTCAATAGCGAAATGCTCTGTGACATGGAAGCGATGGAAGCGCTCGCATGGCGCATGCACCAGCGTATGCGAAAGCGGTACCGGAATCGTGTCGATGCTCGCAGGAAGAAGCAAGAGGCGTTGCTTAACACGCTGCGGGCGTGTTTTGGGCTTAAGCCGGTCTAATTCACGTCGAAAATAGGGGGTTAATCATATGCCCTGGCCAAAATATGGCAAATATGAGTACTGTCACTAAATCAGTAACAGCAAAATCAAGGAATTTAGGACTCGGAGGCGGCATAAAGTAAGAAGATAATAAACAAATGTGGAATAACTAAGCATCAGGTTGGCGACACTGAGCGCAAAATCTGTCCGAGAGGCCAAAATTGCCTGTTACTAAATTGGTGACAGTACTCATATTTGCCATTTTTTGGCCACGGCACCCTAGGAAGGGTGCCCCGGAGCTCCCCATAGGGGAGCTCCGGGCTTCACAGAGGCACGAATAGCCCACTCCGACCTGCGAAATCTGTACTCGCGATGCGAATGACGCCCCTAACCTTAAACTTTAGCTTGAACTTAGCTATAATGCGCTACGTTCCTACCAGGCTGTGGTTGCGGACGGACGAAATGCCCGCCCTAGTCCAAGACAGACGCGGTCAAAGGGATCCACGTAAGCGACCGCGTGCGCGCGGCGCGATCATGGCGCGTCCTAGATGTAAGCCGCACCGTCCGTTCTACTTTCTTTGGGGCAATACCGCCTCGCGGGCGAGCGGGCCAGTCGTGAAGGTGGCTGCGGCCTCCCGAGCAAACGCCCCGGTGCGCAAGTGTGGGGTCAAATACCAGGTCAGCTGGTGGGAACAACCTGATATTCCGCGCAACGCACGGATCGTATACGACACAGAAGGCAGGGTAGTGGACATGGTGAGGGGCAGCTTGATGCACGCGGCTCGGTTAGGTGCTGGGACCGCAGCGGTCATCGCCGTTTTGGGCCTGAGCGGATGCGCGTTCAACCCGCTGTCTACGTTCACGACTCCCACGATCGACCAGATCGAGTACGAGACCGTCACGCCGGCGGTGTCGGACGATGCCCTGGTCACTCCCGGAACCCTGACGGTTGCCCTCGATACCTCCGATGCGCCGCAGGCCATGCAGGGCGCTGACGGCGAGCTCACGGGGTATGCAGTCGACGCTGCCCGCGCCCTCGCAAGCCGCATGGGCCTTAAGGTCGCCTTTGTCGATGCGTCCTCGGCAGGTTCCGCGCTCGGTGACAAAAAGGCTGATATCTTTATCGGCGAGATCAACTCCACGGATGGGGACGTTAGCTCGCTCGGCACCTGCCTGTACGATGCCGCTTCCGTGTTCGGTAAAACCAGCGATGGTGGGTCGCTGAGCGTTTCCACCGATACCCTTAACACGTCTACTCTGGGTATCCAGATGTCCTCGGCCTCGCAGGAGGCGCTTGCTAAGCAGAGCATCACCGCCAACCAAAAGACTTACTCCAACATCAACGAGTGCTTTGAGGCGCTCGAGTCCGGCGAGGTCGACTATGTAATCTGCGACTCCACGGCCGGCGGCTACCTTGCACGCCTGATGAGCGAGGTCTCCTATGCCGGTTCGCTCGAGGCGCCCTCGACGCTTGGTGTTGCGGGCCTCTCGTCCAATGACGAACTGTGCCGTGCCGTGAGCGATGCCCTCGACGGTATTACGGCCGACGGCACGCTCGAGGCGGTCCACTCTGTCTGGTATGGCAGGATGCCCTACGACCTCACCACTAAGACGGTTTCGGGCGCTAACGTGCAGCCGGGCGACTCTGAGTCCAGTGAGACCACGTCTTCCGGCAGCGAGTCCTCCGATTCCAACAATGAGACCGCATCCTCCGAGGACAAATCGTCCAGCCAGGAAGGCACCATCACCGACGACGACATTAACAAACTCAATAGCTAGTTATTGCTAGGGGTGGTGTCTTCTATACGTTGGAAAGGACACCTCTTCACGGTTTCAACACGCACTGCCGGACTTCCCCAATAGGGGAGCCCGGCTTTTTCATCTCTATAAAACCAGCAGTTCAAAGCCAATTTTCGGGACCAAATACAAAGTCGCCGGCTCCCTCCTATAGCGCACTTTGCCACAGAAAAGTGCGAGACTTCGGTATGCGGTATCAAGCAATCGTTATTCGGGTCTTTGGGAATCCGCGTGATTAAATGCACGGCAATGGGTACATAGCCAGTACAGTAAGTCCCCGAGGCAGATTGGAGCCACGTATGGATATCAAGGTTTCTGGACGCAAGACGACGGTAACCGATGCTCTGCGTGCGCATGTGGATGAGAAGATCGGCGAGGCGCTCAAGGTTTTCGATATCGAGCCCATGACGGTCGACGTTGTACTTCGTTATGAGAAGAACCCCTCGAACCCCAACCCGGCAATCGTCGAGGTTACGGTTCGTGCCCGCGGTTCGGTGATTCGCGTTGCCGAGCACGGTGCGGATATGTACGCTGCCATCGACCTCTCTGCCGATAAGGTCACCCGCCAGCTGCGCAAGTTCAAGACCAAGGTCGTGGACAACCGCCAGGGCGGTGCCAGCGCAGCGGATGTCGCACCGGTCGAGCGCGTCGAGGATCTGGCCGACCTGCTGCTGCCCGAGGAGGAGGACGACCTGCTCGTCCGCGAGAAGGTCATCGATGTCACCCCGATGACTGAGGAGCAGGCGCTGGTGCAGACCGATCTGCTCGGCCACGACTTCTATGTGTTCGAGAACGCGACGACTGGCCTCATCAATGTGGTGTATCACCGTAAGAATGGTGGATATGGCATCATCAAGCCCCGTATCGAAACACTTGACGAGTAAAATACGTTAACTTGCATGAGTTAACGGCCGGCGGTCATCCCATGCGGATGGCCGCCTTTTTTACGTAAGGAGTCGCTTTGATGGACAAGGCTGCATCTGCCGGCCATTCAGACCGCTGCCGCATCGTCGTCGATACCTGTTGCGACTTTAGCCCCGAGGTCGCCGCGAACCTCGATGTCGATATCTTGGGCTTCCCCTTCATTATCGATGGCGAGGAGCGCACGGACGATATCTGGTCGAGCATCAGCCCTAAGGAGTTCTACGACCGCATGCGCGCCGGCGCTCGCGTGTCTACCTCTGCCGTGTCGCTTGGTCGCTATATCGAGTTCTTTACCGAGTGCGCCAAAGAGGGCACGCCCACGGTCTACCTGTGCTTTACCTCGGCGCTGTCGTCGAGCTACAACTCCGCGTGCCAGGCGGCGGACGCCGTACGCGCCGAGTATCCCGATTTTGAGCTGTACGTGGTCGACAACGCCCTGCCCTGTGCGACCGGCGAGCTCTTGGCGCTCGAGGCCGTCCGTCAACGCTCGGCGGGACTCACCGCCAAGCAGCTGGTCGACTGGGCAAACGAGGCCAAGACCTATGTCCACGGCTACTTTACGCTCGAGAGCTTTGACGCACTGGCTGCCGGCGGCCGCATTCCGCCCGCGGCGGCACAGCTCACGGCAAAGCTCGACGTCAAGCCCGAGCTCTCCTACGACCTTGCCGGTTCGCTATCGCTGATCGGCGTCAACCGCGGCCGCAAGAAGGCACTCAAGTCCATCCTCAAGTCGTTCCGCGAGAACTATGTGCCCGACCGCACCATGCCCATCGCCATCATGACGGCCGATGCCGAAAAGGACGGCGACTGGCTCGAAGCCGCCATCCGCAAGGAGGAGGGCTGCGCCGACGTCACGGTCATTCGCAGCTCCGTAGGCCCCACCATCGGCTCGCACGTGGGTCCCGGCATGGTGGCCTGCGCGTTTTGGGGCAAGAACCGCGCCGAGAAAGCCTCGCTTTCCGACCGCATCGCGCGCCGTGTACGCGGCGAGTAGACAGGCGCTACGACCACGGGCGCCCCGCAGCTCAAGCGCTGGCGCTGAGTATTCAACCTAGTAATAACACCCAACCCAAAAGGAAAGGTTTCATGGCAAACAAGCTCTCCGTCGCATTCATCGGCACCGGAATCATGGGTGCCCCCATCGCCGGCCACATTCTGGACGCCGGCTATCCCGTCACGGTCAACAACCGCACCAAGTCCAAGGCCGCAGCGCTTATCGAGCGCGGTGCCGTCTGGGCCGATACGCCGGCCGATGCCGCGGCGAACGCCGATGTCGTCTTTACCATGGTGGGCTATCCCTCCGAGGTTGAGGAGCTCTACCTGGCGGGCGACGGCCTGCTCGCGTGCACCAAGCCGGGCGCGGTCCTGATCGACCTCACCACGAGCTCCCCCGAGCTGGCGCGCGACATTGCCGAGGCCGCGCAGGTTTCCGGCCGCATGGCGTTTGACTGCCCCGTCACCGGCGGCGAGTCTGGTGCTATCGCCGGCACGCTCACGGCTATCGTGGGCGCCACCGAGAACGATATCGCGCCGGTCCGCGATATCCTTGCCACCTTTGCGGCCAACATCTGCTGCTTCGATGGCGCCGGCAAGGGTCAGGCTGCCAAGCTCGCCAACCAGGTGTCGCTGGGCGCCTGCATGGTCGGCATGGCCGACGCCATGGCATTTGCCGAGCTGAGCGGCCTTGACCTGGAGAAGACCCGCCAGATGATCCTGGGCGGCACCGGCAAGTCCGGCGCCATGGAGAGCCTGGCCCCCAAGGCGCTCGACGGCGACTACAAGCCCGGCTTTATGGTCGAGCACTTCATTAAGGACCTGCGTCTGGCGCTCGCCTACGCCGATGACCGCGAGCTCGCGCTGCCCGGCGCCGACGTGGCCTTTACGCTCTACGACATGCTCGACGCCATCGGTGGTGCCAAGCTGGGTACCCAGGCCATCACGGTCCTCTACAAGGAGGAGGCCGACGCCATCGCCGCCGGTCTGGACTGGTCGCAGTATCGCCCCGAGGAGCACGGTGCCCACGAGGACGGCTGCGGTTGCGGCGAGCACGGCGACGAGCATGAGTGCGGTTGCGGCCACCATCACGGCGAGGACCACGAGTGCTGCGGCGGCCACGGCCATGATGACGGCCACGAGTGCTGCTGCGGCCACCATCACGAGGAGTAGCGCCCATGAGCTGGACGTTCGTGGTGCTTGCGCTGGTGCTCTTTCTCTTTGCGATCTACATCGGCTTTTTGTGCGGTCAGTGGGCGTGCGAAAAGCGCGTCATCACCAAGCGCGACTACTGGATTGCCAACTTTGCAGGCGCGGCGGCAGTCGTCCTGCTGACCTGGGTGTTCTCACTGTTCCCGCTGGTGCAGTTTGCGCCGATCGGCTGGCTCGGCGGCTTTATCGCCGGTCTTAAGATGAGCTTTGGCGAGTCCGTTGGTCCGTGGCGCAAGCACGACGAGGTCTTTAACGTCAACAAGGCTCACCGCGCCGCCGCCGACGCGGGCGACGCCGAGGAACGCCGCCGTGCGCGTCGCAATGGCGCAGCCGACCGACAGCTCATCTCGGTCACCGATGACAGCAAGGGTGCTGGCAAGCACGCTAAGAAATAAGAAGAGGTAACTATGGCAGAAAACAAAGACGAACAGCTCACCGACGAGGAGCTGGCACAGCTCCAGCTGGCAGAGGAGAACGAGAACGCCGTCGACCGCCTGGTCAAGGAGCTCGGCTGCCCCACGCGCCGCATCCGCCAGTTTGCCGCCCGCGTGCTGCATCTTCTGGCCGAGCGCGATCCGCAGCGCGTCGTGCCCTGCGTGCCCGCGCTGATCGAGGCGCTCGATCGCCCCGAGGCGCAGACCCGCTGGGAGGCCCTCGATGCCTTGGCGGCACTCGCCACCACCTGCCCCGAGCAGATGGAGGACGCCTTTGAGGGCGCCGAGACCGCGCTGTTCGACGAGATTTCCTCCACGCTGCGCTATGCCGCCTTCCGCCTGCTGTGCGTGTGGGGTGCCACGAGCGTCGAGCGTTCGCGCGAGGCTTGGCCCATCCTGGACGAGGCCATCCAGTGCTACCACGGCGACCTTGAGTATCGCGACATGCTCGGTTGCCTGTACGAGTTTGGCCAGGGCGAGATCGACGCCGAGGTCGCCGAGAAGCTTGCGCTGCGCCTTAAGTTCGACGCCGAGAACGGCAAGGGCAGCTATCTCAAGGCCCGTTCGAGTGAGATTTGCGAAATGCTTGTTAAACGTTTTGGCCTGGATCTCTCCAAAAAGAAGAAGCGTGCTAGCGTTAAAAAATCTGACGACGCCGAAGACGAGGAGTAACAGATTATGGCGCACGATGTAGTCCTGATTCCCGGTGACGGTATCGGTCCCGAGATCACGCAGGCCATGCGCCGCGTGGTCGAGGCCACCGGTGTCCAGATTAACTGGAATGTCCAGGAGGCCGGTGCCGGCGTCATGGACGAGTTTGGTACGCCGCTGCCCCAGCACGTCCTCGATGCGGTCGCCGAGACCAAGGTTGCCATCAAGGGCCCCATCACCACGCCGGTCGGTACGGGCTTCCGCAGCGTCAATGTTGCCCTGCGTAAGCACTTCGACCTGTACGCCTGCGTGCGCCCCTGCCTGTCGCAGCCGGGCGACGGCTCGCGCTTCCGCGACGTCGACCTGGTCATCGTGCGCGAGAACACCGAGGACCTCTACGCCGGTATCGAGTTCGATGAGGGCGCTGCCGAGGTCGAGGAGCTTTCGCAGCTCGTCGAGCGCTCGGGTCAGAAGACCTTCGCCGCGGATTCCGCCATCTCGATCAAGCCCATCTCCATCGCCAAGAGCCGCCGCATTGTGGAGTACGCCTTTGAGTACGCCCGCCGTTGCGGCCGCAAAAAGGTGACGGCTGTGCACAAGGCCAATATCATGAAGGCGACCGACGGCCTGTTCCTGCGCGTTGCGCGCGAGGTGGCCGCGGGCTACCCCGACATCGAGTTCAACGACAAGATCGTCGACGCCACCTGCATGGGCCTGGTCCAGAACCCCAACGACTTCGATGTCCTGGTGCTGCCCAACCTGTACGGCGACATCGTGAGCGACCTGTGCGCCGGCCTGGTGGGCGGCTTAGGGATGGCCCCCGGCTCCAACATCGGTGCCGACTGCGCCATCTTTGAGGCGACGCACGGCTCTGCGCCTGATATCGCTGGCCAGGATATCGCCAACCCCACGGCCGAGATCCTCTCTGCTGCGATGATGCTCGATCACCTGGGTGAGAACGACGCGGCCAACCGCATTCGCGCCGCCGTCTCTGCCACGCTCGACGAGGGCGAACAGGTTACCGGTGACGTGCGTCGTGCCCAGACTGGCTCCGTCGAGGGGGCCGTGGGTACGCAGGCCTTTGCCGATGCCGTTATCGCGCACCTAGCTTAAGGCATGCAGGCTGCAAACGCCTAAATAGTACTTAAGTGTTTGCGTATAACCTAAGAATCAATACGCCCGGCGCTCTGTCGGGCGTATTCTATTGCGGACTATGTTTCCTAACAAGGAGTAACTGATATGGGTCTGATTCAAAAGAAGGACGAGAAGGACGAGATCGACGGCATCCAGATCATCGAGCGCGGCGAAGGCCCCGACGGTGATGAGGACGAGAAGATCGACCTGGTCGCCGGCACGTCTGCCGAGCACATTGCTGCCGGCACGACCGCCGAGGAGGAGGACGCTCGCCTGGAGGCAAAGATCGCCGCGGACGCCGCCGACGAGAACCTCATGCCCGAGGAGCAAGACGAGGACGACTCCGACGCGGACGACCATGCATCCAAGCACAAGAAGACGATGATTGCCGCCTTTGTGGTTGCAGTCGTGATCGCTGCGGTGGTCGGCTTCTTTATTGGCAATGGCGGCTTTGGCGGCAAGGGCGTCGGTTCGTCGACCCTCACCGAGGACCAGCTCGATTCGACCGTGGCAAGCTATAGTTATAACGGCAAGAAGAGCGACATCACCGCGCGCGAGGCCATCGAGAGCCAGTACAGCCTCGATACCGTCAAGGATAGCAACGGCAACTACGCCGCCCCCTCTGCCGACGTCATCCTGTCTTACGTGCGCAACAAGATTCTGCTCGATGCTGCCGAGGACGAGGGCATTACCGTCTCCTCTAAGGAGATGAAGAAGTACGCCGAGGATTCTATCGGCACCTCGGACTACGACACCATGGCCAAGCAGTATGGCGTGTCCAAGGACCAGGCCAAGCAGATCGTCCGCCAGTCCGCGACGCTGCAGAAGCTCTACAAGAAGAAGGTGGGCGATGCTTCCGCGAGCATGCCGACCGCTCCGACCGAGCCTTCTGACGGCAACGAGGACACCGCGAGCAAGGATTACGCCGATTACATCATCAACCTTGCCGGTGACGAGTGGGATAGCTCGAAGGGCACCTGGAAGGACGAGAACAGCACCTACGCTAAGGCCTTCGCTAACGATGCCTTTACCGCCGATAGTGCCACCTATAAGCAGGCCATGACCGCCTATTACACCGCCTACCAGCAGTATTCCTCGCAGGCCTCAAGCGCTAGCTCCAAGTGGACCGAGTATGCCAACGGCCTGTACGCCAAGGCCAACATCAGCATCTACGGCCTGTTTGCGTAAGATCTGCCTGCACTACTGCGCGCTAACCGATCTACCTGATTAAGCCCGCTAGAACGACAACGTTCTAGCGGGCATTTTGTTACCGAAACCACTAGGATAGGACTTGCGCCCGCGCAAGTGCTTCATCGGGTATCCTCAATTCATCCGGGAAAACGGCCGTAAACGATTGCAAATAACCGGTGAACGGTCGAAAACTACCGTTCACCGATAATATCGAAACTGGTTCTAACTGGTATTAAGTCAAAAAGACCAATTCACAAATCTTCACAATGACCTGCATTTTTTCTACACGCCATTTTTAGCCACCCTGCGTTGTTTAGACACGAAAAAAGTTCCGATCTTTCGTCAAATCATTTCGAAACGGTTTCAAAACCGCAGGTAGAAGTGTTAATGAGCGGTAAACGGTCGATTTTTCGCCGTGAACGGTGCAAAAACGTTTTACTGTATGAATCAACGAAAGCAACCTCTTCTGTGGTGATATAGTGACAACAACACGTAACGTGGTTACTACCAGTTGAGAGACCACTGGTTCTCAAAGAACGCTTTCCAAGAAGCTTTAAGGGCGATTGCCCGTTGGCTTCCGAAAACTATCGGACTCAGATCGTACACACCTTCGGAAGGGAAATTTGAATGGTTGGCTTTATTCTTACCGGTCATGGACAGTTCGCACCCGGCCTCGCAAGCGCTATCGCTATGGTCGCTGGCGACCAGCCCGCTTTTACCGTCGTTCCTTTTGAGGGCGACCAGGCTGCTTCCTACGGTGAGGATCTCCGCGCCGCTATTACCGCCATGCGCGAGGAGTGCGATGGCGTGCTCGTCTTTACCGACCTGCTTGGTGGTACCCCGTTCAACCAGGCAATGATGATTGCCCAGGATGTCGACAACGTCGAGATTCTGACTGGAACTAACCTTCCCATGGTTATTGAGCTTCTGTTCCTCCGCGGCAACGCCACGCTCGCCGAGCTTGGCGAGCAGGCCGTGACCGTTGGCCAGACGGGCATCACCGCCCAGACGGTCGCCTCCGTCGCTGGTGCCGAGGAAGAGGATATCTTCGGCGACGAGGACGGCATCTAATGGCCGATTTCGGAGCCAGTGTTCTGAGTTCCTCGGTCGCTCTTTTGGGCCTGCTTGTCATCATGGGCTTGATTTACACCATCTGGTCGCAAATCAACATGAAGAAGAAGCAGAAGTACTTCAAGGAGCTGCACACGGAGCTCAAGCCGGGTCAGGAGGTTCTTTTCGCCGGCGGTATCTACGGAACCGTCAAAGGCATCGAAGGCGAAAAGGTCCAGATCAAAGTCCGATCCGGTGCCGTCGTAGATGTTTCGCGTTACGCGATTCAGGAGATCAAGTAACTGTCGTCAGCAAATAACGAAAGGAAGCTGATCAACATGGCAGAACCCAACATTCTTCTTACCCGCATCGATAACCGACTGGTCCATGGTCAGGTCGCTACCCAGTGGAACTCCACCCTGGGCTCCAACCTTATCCTCGTCGCCAACGACGATGTGTCGACCAACACCATGCGCCAGAACCTCATGAAGATGGCCGCTCCCGCCGGCGTCGCTACGCGTTTCTTCTCCCTGCAGAAGACCATCGACGTCATTGGCAAGGCGAGCCCGCGCCAGAAGATCTTCATCGTGGCCGAAACACCGGAAGACGTGCTTACGCTCGTCAAGGGCGGTGTGCCTATAAAGAAGGTAAACATCGGCAACATGCACATGTCGGAAGGAAAGCGCCAAGTCGCCACCTCCGTCGCAGTTAACGACGAGGATGTCGCTGCGTTTAAAGAGCTGCAGGAATTGGGGGTGGAGTTGGAGATCAGGCGCGTTCCGAGCACGCCTGTTGAGGACACGAGCAAGCTCTTCTCGTAATCCTCGTGATCCACGTTGTCAGGATTGAAACCCTGACGTTCTGTACGTGATATCCAAAGTGCGTACATACATTTTGAAAGGAGGAGCAAGATGGAATACTCGATCATCCAGGTCGCTCTGGTCTTCATCGTCACGTTCGTCGCGGCAATCGACCAGTTCAACTTCCTCGAGTCTCTCTATCAGCCCATCGTCACCGGCGCCGTCATCGGTCTTATCCTTGGCGACCTCAACACCGGTCTTCTCGTGGGTGGTACCTATCAGCTCATGACGATCGGCAACATGCCGATCGGAGGCGCTCAGCCGCCTAACGCCGTCATCGGCGGCATCATGGCAGCCATTCTCGCTATCGCTACGGGCCTCGAGCCCAACGCGGCAGTCGGCCTTGCCATTCCGTTCGCTCTGCTTGGTCAGCTCGGCGTTACCCTGGTCTTCACGCTTATGTCGCCGCTCATGTCCTCCGCGGACAACATGGCCCACAACGCTGACACCAAGGGTATCGAGCGTCTGAACTACTTCGCCATGGCTCTGCTCGGCCTGATCTTCGCTGTCGTCGTCACCCTGTTCTTTATCGCTGGCGCTACCATCGGTCAGACCATCGCTTCCGCCATCCCGACTTGGCTGCAGACCGGTCTCTCCGCTGCAGGCGGCATGATGCGCTTCGTCGGCTTCGCCGTCCTGCTCAAGGTTATGATGAACCGCGATATGTGGGGCTTCTTCCTCATGGGCTTTGGCCTCGCGCTCATCACCGTTGCCAACGATTCGCTGGCAACCCCTGCCCTGCTCATCCTCGCTCTCATCGGCTTCGGCATCGCTTTCTGGGACTTCCAGCAGCAGACCGAGCTGAAGGGTGCAGCTGTTTCTGACGGAGGTGACTTCGAAGATGGCATCTAATGAGTATGTGATCCCGGAGCACTACGAGGATCTCACTCCTGCTCCGCAGCTCGACCAGAAGACCCTCAACAAGATGGCTTGGCGCTCCTGCTTCCTGCAGGCATCGTTCAACTACGAGCGCATGCAGGCCGCTGGCTGGCTTTACTCCATCATCCCCGGTCTGGAGAAGATCCACACCAACAAGAACGACCTCGCGGCTTCCATGAGCCACAACCTGGAGTTCTTCAACACTCACCCGTTCCTCGTCACCTTTGTTATGGGTATCGTGCTTTCGCTCGAGCAGAACAAGGTTGACATCCCCACGATTCGCGCCGTCCGCGTCGCCGCAATGGGCCCGCTCGGTGGTATCGGTGACGCCCTGTTCTGGCTGACGCTCGTGCCTATCACGGCCGGCATCACCTCCAACATGGCCATCAACGGCAATGCCGCTGCGCCGATCATCTTCCTGGTGATCTTCAACGTCGTCCAGTTCGCTCTGCGCTTCTGGCTCATGAACTGGTCCTACAAGCTTGGCACCAGCGCTATTGACGCTCTGACTGCCAACATGCAGGCCTTCACGCGTGCCGCTTCCATTATGGGCGTCTTCGTCGTCGGTTGCCTGGTCGTCACCATGGGTGGCACCCAGATCAACCTCCAGATCCCCAACGGCACCACCCGTGGCCTCTCCGCTACTACCGTGATCGTCTCCGAGAAGGAGGCCGAGAACTTCACCGGTATGGAGGGCATCGATACCGAGACCGCTGAGGCCGGTACCATCGCCATGACCGATGAGGACGGCAACGCCCTCACCGCTTCCGATGCCGACGGCAACGCTGTCGAGTGCGGCGTCACCGATCTGGGCAACGGCATGGAGTCCGTTACCTACGGCACCGTCACCGAGGATCCGGTCAACTTCTCTGTTGCCGACACCCTCAACACCATCGTCCCGAAGCTCGTCCCGCTTATGCTTACGCTGCTGCTTTACTACATGTTCGCTAAGCACAGCTGGACCCCGACCAAGGGCATTCTGCTGCTCTTCGTCCTGGGCATCCTGGGCGCTGGCCCGCTTGGTCTCTGGCCGAGCATCTGGTAAGGCTCTAGCTTGAGGGGTGTGTCCCTGCGCGGCTCACACCCCGACCCCTTAAGCCATGTGTATGTTAAAAGCCGCGTGCTCGAAAGGGCGCGCGGCTTTTGTTTTCTTGATGAGTCGGGTGTTGCAGACCGATAATGCTTAACACCCTAGGTAGTTAGCCGAATTCGAGCAAAAGGGAGGATAGGATGGCGATCGGAGCGCGTAAGCAGCCGCTGTACGATCAGCTGGTCGATATTCTGACCGAAAAGATTGACCATGAATATCGCGCCGGTGACATGATTCCTTCCGAGCGCGAACTTTCGGAGCGCTATGGTCTCTCGCGCACTACGGTACGCTTGGCTCTGCAGGAACTGGAGCGTTTAGGACTGGTGGTTCGGCAGCACGGTCGCGGTACCTTTGTGACCGACCGTTCGGCAAAAGCAACCAATCTTATGCAGTCCTACAGCTTTACCGAGCAGATGCGCGCGATGGGTCGAGAACCCGAGACCACGATTCTCGAGTTTTGCGAGATGGAGGCCGATAAGAATCTGGCCGAGCATATGGGATTGCGTATCGGTGATCGCATTTTTAAGCTTAAGCGCCTTCGTTCTGCCGACAACATGCCCATGATGGTCGAACGCAGCTATCTACCGGTTCGTCAATTTCTGTCCCTAAAGCGACCGCTGCTGGAGCGTAAGCCGCTTTACGATGTGATTGAGCAAGACTTTCAGCAAAAGATACGCGTGGCTGAAGAGGAGTTCTATGCGAGCATAGCCCGTCCCACCGACGCCCACCTTTTGGGAATTGTCGAGGGCTCGCCTGTGCTCGATTTGGTCAGGACTACGTATAACGAGTCAAACGAGGTTGTGGAGTATACACTCTCGGTTGCTCGTGCCGATCAGTTTAAATACAAGGTTTACCACCAGCGTAGCAACTAGTGTCCGCATCGTTTCCATATGGTGATTCTTTGCATTTAACTGGTTACTACCAGATAACCAACCGAAGTGTATAATTGCACGTCAGAGGATTACTTCTAGAGAGAGGTATTAGAAATGTTCGAGAAGAGTGTCGAGGAGCTCACCGAGCTCGGCGCCCAGATCACCACGGCCGAGATTGCTCAGCAGCCCGAGCTTTGGCGTGATACGCTCAACATCTATCGCGAGAACAAGGAGGCCATCGAGACCTTCCTGGCCGAGGCTCGCGCTATGGGCGAGGGCCGTCTGTCCGTTGTCTTCACCGGTGCCGGTACGTCCGACTACGTTGGCGATACCTGCGCCCCGTACCTGCGTCACGCTGGCAACACTGATCTCTACGACTTTAAGCCCATCGCCACGACCGACATCGTGAGCGCTCCGCGCGATTTCCTGCGCGCCGAGGATCCCACGCTTGTGGTTTCCTTTGCCCGCTCTGGCAACAGCCCCGAGAGCCTTGCCGCCGTTGCCGTTGCCAAGGAGCTCGTCCACAACGTCAAGTTCCTCAACATCACCTGCGCTCCCGAGGGCAAGCTCGCCGTCGAGTCTGCCGATGATCCCAACGCGCTGACGCTGCTCATTCCGCGCGCCAACGACAAGGGCTTCGCCATGACCGGTTCTTATTCCTGCATGACCCTGCTCTCTACCCTCATCTTTGACGAGGCTTCCGACGAGCAGAAGGCCGAGTGGGTCGAGACCATCGCCAAGATGGGCGAGGAGGTCATCGCTCGCGAGTCCGAGGTTGCCGACTACCTCGCTGGCGACTTCAACCGCGTGACGTACTTGGGTTCTGGCTCCTTCGGTGGCCTCGCCCAGGAGAGCCAGCTCAAGATCCTCGAGCTCGCTCACGGTCTGGTCGCTACTTCCTACGACACCTCCATGGGCTATCGTCACGGACCTAAGTCTTTCGTCGACGATAAGACGCTCGTCTTCGTGTTCGTCAACAACGACGCCTACACCCGTCAGTACGACATCGACATCCTCAACGAGATCGGTGGCGACGAGATCGCTCAGCACACCGTCGCCGTTCAGCAGGAAGGTGCCACCGTCTATGAGGGCGAGTCTTTCACCTTTAAGGGCTATGAGGCACTTCCCGAGGGCTATCTTGCTCTGCCGTTCGTGATGTTTGCCCAGGCTATCAGCCTGCTCAACTCCGTGCGCGTGGGCAACACGCCCGATACGCCGAGCCCCACCGGCACGGTCAACCGCGTGGTTAAGGGCGTGACGATTCACCCCTTCACCGCTTAATCGCGTCCCCCTGTAAGGGCGCCCGTCCGCTCATAACGGCGGGCGGGCGCTTTTTGTTTTACCTGAGCTGGGTATAAGCATCACCACAGTCAACTGCTTTAGAAGCAAGGAGTGCATATGAGCACGTACGCAATTAAGGCTGACAAGTTCTTCTTGCCGGCAGGCCCGCAACTGGGCGGCTATCTTATGGTCGAGGATGGCGTCTTTGGCGCCTGGCAGGCCGACGAGCCCTCTTGCGAGATCAAGGACTACACGGGATCGTGGATCGCACCGGGTATGGTCGATACTCACATCCATGGTTTCTACAACCACTCAACTACCGATAACGATCCCGAGGGCATCGATATCAGCTCGACCGAGCTTGCCCGTCGCGGTACCACCAGCTGGCTGCCCACGACGTTCACCGATGGCGTCGAGCAGATCAAGGACGCCTGCGCCGCCATCGCCCAGGCTGACGAGGGTCGCGGCCCCGACTTCTGCGGTGCTCGCATTCAGGGCATCTACCTGGAGGGCCCCTTCTTTACCATGAAGCACGTGGGCGCGCAGAACCCTGCATATCTGATCGATCCTTCCGAGGAGGTCTTCGATCAGTGGCAGGAGGCTGCGGGTGGTCGCATCGTTAAGAGCGCTATGGCGGCCGAGCGCGACGGTGCCGCTGCTTATGCGGCTGCTCTGAACGCCAAGGGTGTGGTGACCAGCATCGGTCACTCCGACGCCACCTACGATGAGTGCATTGCCGCCATCAACGCTGGTGCCAGCTGCTTTACGCATACCTATAACGGCCAGCGCGGGCTGCATCACCGTGAGCCCGGTGTCGTGGGTGCTGCCATGTCCACGCCCGAGACCTACGCCGAGATCATCTGTGACGGCAAGCACGTAAACCCTGCCGCCATTAAGGCGCTGCTGCAGGCAAAGGGCTGGCAGCACACGGTCCTCATCACCGACTGCCTGGGTTGCGGTGGCATGCCCGAGGGCAGCTACACCAGTGGTGGTATGGACGTCATCATGAAGGACAACCTGTGCTGGCTCGCCGACGGCAAGAGCATTGCCGGCTCGGTGCTCACGCTTGCCCAGGGCGTCAAGAACATCGTCGACTGGGGCATCGCCAGCGCCGATATCGCCATTCGCATGGCAACCGAGGTGCCGGCACGCTCCGCGCACATCGAGGATAAGTGCGGCAGCATCATGCCGGGTCGCGACGCCGACTTTGTCGTGTTCGACCACGAGCTCACCCTCGTCGAGACGTATGTTGGCGGCCAGAGCGTCGGCAACGCCTTTACCGAGTAGCGATAGAAAAAGACGGCGGGCCCGAATCTGCTCGGACCCGCCGTATGGGTTAAACGCTCAAAAGCACCTTCACAGTTACAGCTTGTTAGCGATCTTCTTTGCCGTGCGCTTGACGCCGGCCACCAGGCCTCCTGCAGGATGCTCCTTCTCGTATGCTAGACGCTTCTCGCGCTTGGCGTACTCTTCGACGATGATGTCGCCATACTCGTCTTCGATCTTGTCGAAGAAGTCGACGGCGCCCTTAATTTCCTCAGCGGTCGGGTGTCCCTTTTGGACACCGCCGGCGAGTTTGAACGGCCCCCACGTATCAAAGCCGGGGCAGCCGTAGATACCCATAAAGATGGCCTGCCTCATGCGGCAGATGCCATCGATATCCTTGCCGTACCACTTGTTTTTGCCACCGTAGGTCATAAGGCCAAACACCTTGTCCTGCGGCTGCAGCACGTTCGTGAGCACGCGTGCCATGTCCTTGTCGATCTCGGAGTAATAGATGCCCGTGGCGACACCGATCAGATGATATTCGTGCAGGTTGGGATACTCGTTTTTACCGAGCGTCTTTACATCGAGGGTGTCGATCTCGGGGTGCGCCTCAACGATGGCGTCCACGAGCTTTTTCGTATTGCCGTGATGGCGCGAGGCGTAGAGGATGATGGTTCGCATAAGAAGGCCTTTCAGCTGTAATTGCATCAATGTCTGTATGGTACCCCGTTGCATGGCTGGGATACCGGACGCATCGATGAACGTGCGGGTTTGTCCTTTGGTCAGGGCCGAGACGGGTTCTTGCGAGCAAAAAAAGCAGTTGTTCGAAAGGATGGGCAATGGAATACGCTCTCTCCAACGATTCGATTTCTATTAAGGTGTCCACGGCTGGTGGTTCGTTTACCTCGATTGAGGCCGGAGGTCGAGAGTACTTGTGGCAGGGTGATCCTGCAGTGTGGTCCGGCCAGGCGCCGGTCTGCTTTCCGATTTGCGGAGGCCTGCGCGATGGTAGCGCCATGACGTTTGCCGGGCATCATGTAAAGCTCGCTCGCCACGGGTTTGCGCGCAAACAGGAGTGGAAGCTGCTGAGCCAAGGCGAGAACGAGCTGGCGATGTGCCTGGCTTCGGAGGATAACGCCGCGCTGCTGAGCGATTATCCGTATCCGTTTAAGATTGTCGCCCGCTATACGCTCGAGGACGCCGCCGTGCGCGTCTCCTATGAGGTTACCAACGAGGGCACCGAGGACATGCCTTTCTTTATCGGTGGACACCCCGGCTTTAGGTGTCCGCTCGACGAGGGCGAGGCCTATACGGACTACGAACTGCGTTTTGAGAAAGACGAGGCTGCGGAGCTTTGTACCGCCGTACCCTCGACCGGATTGATTGATGTAGCTAACCGTTCAAAGAACCCCATGGTGGGAAAGACACTGCCCCTGTCGCACGAGCTCTTCGATTTTGCGGAGACCATCTTTGACGTGCTCGAGAGCCGCCAGGTCACGCTTTCCAAAAAGGGCGAGGACAAGGGCGTTCGCCTGAGCTTTGAGGGCTTTCCGTACCTCATCGTGTGGAGTAAGCCCGAGGGCGATTTTGTGGCAGTTGAGCCTTGGGGCGGCCTTTCGACCTGTTCCGATGAGGATGACGTGCTTGAGCACAAGCGCGGCTGCCTTGTCGCCAAGCCTAAGGAGACCGTCGTTCGCTCGTTCACGATTGAGATTCTGTAATTCCGTTTTGTCGACTCGTATCGCGAGGCACAAGGAGCCTGCGAGATAAGGAGCTAAAAATGATCCTCACCGTTACGATGAACCCGTCTGTCGATACGCGCTATCAGCTCGATGAGCTCATTATCGACGACGTCAACCGCGTGACGCCCGAAAAGACCGCCGGCGGCAAGGGCCTTAACGTGGCCCGCGTCCTGGGTCAGCTGGGTGACGACGTTGTGGCAACCGGTCTGCTCGGCGGCCACATGGGCGCCTACATGGCCGAGCTCATGGATGCCAACGGCATTAACAACGACTTTGTGCCCATCAAGGGCGAGACCCGTATTTGCCTCAACATCCTCCACGCCGGCAACCAGACCGAGCTGCTCGAGAGCGGCCCGACGATTGCCCCCGAGGAGCTCGATGCCTTTACCGCCAAGTTTACCGAGCTTGCGGGCAAGGCCGACGTCGTCACCATTTCGGGTTCGCTGCCCCGCGGTGTCGAGGCAGACTACTATGCCAAGATCACGGGCATTGCCGAGAACGCCGGCGCCAAGGTGCTGCTCGATACCTCGGGTGCTTCGCTTGAGGCCGCCCTTAAGTCCGAAGTTAAGCCCGAGCTGGTTAAGCCTAACCTGACCGAGATCAACGGCCTTCTGGGCACGAGCTTTACCACCGACGATGTGGACGAGCTCCGCGCCGCGCTCGCCTCTGATGCCCGCTTCTCCGATATCCCCTGGGTCGTCGTTTCCATGGGTGCCGCCGGTTCCGTGGGCTTCCATAACGGCCGTGCGTTCCGCGCCAAGACTCCCGATATTCCCGCCGTTAACGCTACGGGTTCTGGCGACTCCACTATCGCCGGCTTCGCACATGCGATTGCTGCTGGCGCGGATGACGAGACGGTACTGCGTACCGCCAACACCTGCGGCAAGCTCAACGCCATGGATCCCATGACTGGCCACTTGGTTATGGATCGTTGGGACGAGGTCTACAATGGCGTTGTCGTAACCGAGCTGTAAGAGCTTGGGCGTCGGCCCCGGCATCGGTTGCTTGCTTGTGGTTAGAGCCGATGACAAGTGCGGTAGCATTATGCCGGGGCGCGACGCCGACTTTGTCGTGTTCAATCCCGACCTTAGCCTGGTCGAGACGTATGTGGGTGGCAACAGCGTCGGTAACGTGTTTGCCGAGTAGCCGCCAAAGAAACGATCCGAGAGGGGATTTAGATGATTTACGGTGCACTGGGCGATATCGAGGAATACCGCGGAATGCTCAAGGGCCTCGACGTGCTGATTGACTGGCTCGAGGAGAACGACCCGGCGGAGCTCGAGGTCGGCAGCCATCCGATTCTGGGCGACAAGGTCTTTGCGAACGTCATGGCTCCCACGACGCGTCCCGAGGACGAGGCTCACTATGAGACGCATCAGCGCTATCACGACCTGCAGATTGACGTCGAGGGTCGCGAGGCCTTTAAGGTCGCTACGGGTAGCCTGACGCTGGTCCAGGAGTTTGACGAGAAGGACGACTACGATTTGGTCGATTCCGACGCTTCGATCGCCGGCGATCTTGCCGACGACAAGTTCGCGCTGTTCGTTGCCGGTGAGCCTCACATGCCCACGCTCGAGTTCCCGGGCGATGGCGCACAGCCGGTCAAGAAGATCTGCTTTAAGTTGCTTGCCGACGCCTACTGGGAGGAGTAGCGAGCTGCTCAGCTGAGCTGTTCGTCTGATGGCGTAATTTCCCTAGGGAAATCACGCTAGGACCCCGCCAAACGTGCTTTCCCTAGGGGAATCACGTTTGGCGGGGTTTCTGTTTTTGAGTAGGGAAGCATCATTTATTTGCGAAGAACATCGGCTAGCCGCAGGATTGAAATCATCGACCGATAAGTGAGTTCCACTTTTTCGCCCGCAAGCAGTCGTTTCGAGCCAATCTCATCTAGCCCCACAAGCCGAGAAAACAGCGGGCCGCTCATCGTGCCCTCGTCAATTGATTCCCTTATGGTCTTCAAAACGTCCGTATCATGAAGCGATGCCGAGCTGTAGGGGGCAACACGAGCGGAACTCTCAATTAACGACGAGACAAAAGGATGGAGATGCTTTGGACATAGTCCATCAAACACCACATCCCCATTGTCGTTCGAGCCGACCAGGCGCCAAGTATAGTGATCGACCCAGTCATCTCCGTCATATATGGCGTTCATGAGCAACTTCCCGTCTAGAGAGAGAAACCTATTTGGACATCGGGGCGCAAGACCGCAATCCATATCGGGCCTTCAGCAGCTCCAACCCAACGCACCACATAGGTTCCCTTTCGTACATGTGTATCAATCTGCCCCGAAATGCCGGTGAATGCAATTCCAGACCCGTTTGTCGGATAGCAATCGACGTATTTTTGTTTTCCGCTCACAACCTTGTATAGATATATCGTTCCAGCAAAAGAGAAGGGATCGTTCGCAATTTTGTCCGGAAGAACTTGCCACCTCAAAATCCCGCTACCAATATGGTCAAGCTTGACCGTTCCGCCGTCCCCCTCAAAAGTGGCAAGGGGATTTACCCCAGACTGAGAGTCGGCATCGCCCTCCTTAGCAGTTATCAGCAGGCTGCCCGTATAAGACTGCTGAGGCTCACCTTCAGGACAGGCAGCCTCGGCCCAAGAAGGGCCACTCAGGCAGAACAGTCCGAGCAGCATCATTACCAACAAAAGAAAACCCTTAGTTCTTTTCATCTCTATCCCCAACGTCTCTCGACATTTGTATATCGTGACTATTTTAGATCTATATGGCCAATTCGAGCCCTCGCCATGGCATTTGTTGCACTGGGTTTCTTTTCATTAATTTTTCACTTTGGTAAATCCCCGCCCCTAAGCATTAAACCCGAAGTCCACCGAGTGGGCCGCTGTTGACGTGGCGATGCTTGGATTGGCGCGCACGCACTCAAAATCGGCAACAAAAAAGCCGCCCGAAGGCGGCTATCTTGTTCAATGGAGCCAGCGACCGGGCTCGAACCGGTGACCCCCGCTTTACGAGTACGTGAATTAGATAATTGACGAGATGAGGCCAATTTCACTGAATTAAAAAGAATTGCAGGTAAACTTAGGTAAATAGCAAATATTGAGCTAGCTATTAGAATCATATTTCCCACTCTTTTCACCTCTGACTAGACTTGAAAGAGTGAAAAACTTCAGTTAGGCTGTCGGGCGAAGCCTTTAAAGCTTCGACCGACAGCCTAACTGAAAACCAGCGAGGGATGCGATTGCAGGGCACGATAAAAAAGACCGCTCGAGGGACATCGGAATGCATCGATAAGACCAAGGGAGTCTATCGAATTTACTTTTCTCTAGGAAAAGATCCAGAAACGGGACGGTACCGCCGTAGTCCATCGCGTAGGGTTCATTGCAGAAGCAAGAACCCGAAAAACTGGCCGAGCGAAGTTACTAAGGCGCTGGAAGCCTATAGAGCTGAGCTCGAGGGTGCTTCCAACCGGGACAATGGCCCCCTGGGTTTATCGGATTATGCAGACAGGTTTCACGCAAATAGAGAGTCGACCATGGGGTCACCGCTTGCCTATGAGCGCGAAGGTTTGGATATCCGTCACATACGCGAGCTGTTTGGCAATCCTGATCTCGATCGGCTTAAATCAGATGACGTTCGCGCTGCGTATTCCAAGGCCAGAAAAGAAGGCCGATTCAGCGAAAGCGAAATTCGCCGCATCCATATTAAGCTCAAACAGATAATGGAGGATGCTGTCGATAACGACCTTGTGGGCAAAAACCCTTGTAGGGGAGTGAAACTGCCCAAGCAGAATGTCGAGGCTCGTAAGGCGCTGAGCGCCGATGAGGCGGCAAGGCTTCTTGCGGTCCTTTTAAAGGAGAAACCATCTTCCTTTATCACATGCACAATGCTTCTGCTTCTTTGCGGTTTGAGGAAGGGGGAAGCCCTGGGTCTTTCATGGGAAGATTATGACCCCGAGGCCAAGACTCTGAGGATAGTAAAGCAATTTACGAACGACAGGACGTTGAGGCCGCCTAAATCAAAGATGAGCAGGCGTAAGATCTCGGTTGGAAATGAACTTGCCGATTATCTGGACAGGTGGAAAGCCATTCAGCGGAATGAGTTCGATTCCTTTGCAGTGGGGCAGACTGGAGAAACGCCGATCGTCCATTCCATTGGGGTCGCCGATGCTGTTGACGGCAAACGGGCCTTTGTAACCCGGATGGACGGACACAACTATTCAAGGGCGTTTAGGCTGTTTGCGGCAAAAAACGGCTTCGGTTCTTTTGAAAAGAGCAGGGAAGTCGTTGGGAGTGACGGTGTCGCTCGCATACGCTATACAGGCTACAGCGGGCTAAAGCCTCATGAGCTGAGGCATACGCAGGCGACTCTGCTCGTTGGCGCTAATGCGGATATTAAAACGATCCAAGCGCGTCTGGGCCATGCTAGCCCATCGACGACGCTGTCCATCTATAGTCACTTTATTGAGGCAAACGATCAGAAGGCGGCATCAGTGCTGGACAATCTGCTGAAAGGCTAAAAAAGAGGCCCTTGTGGGCCTCTTTTTCTAATCGATATTGTTTCGGTAAATCATTGCGCCATATGGCGGCTCTGTTTCTGCTGACTGATAGTAGGAGGTATCGATGAGATTGAAGTAGCAGATAATTGGGGCGGCGAGATGTTCGTTCATGTTTAGGTAATTGCCATCATCATCCGCGACGAGCTTCACTTCGTCATGCATGACTTCCTTCATTCGGGGCCATACCTTGACGGCCTGCTTTAGCAGGTGCTTTTTGTCGAATTCCCCGTTATGGAAAAACACGAAATGAGGAGCGTCATATTTCACGCCCCCGCGAATCTCGATGATGCCGACCTGGGTACAGTAGCCGGCGTTTTCTTCAGATTCTAGAAGAAGCCATGATGAGGGGAACACGGCATAGCTGCCGTCAATAAGGTCGACTCGTTTCATACCCATGACTACTTCCTCATCTTCTTTGTATTGCATAGATAGATATTCGTGAAGCGTGACAAATTGATCTCGTTTCAGGCGATTGGAGTTGACGGACAGCTCTTCGGAACCGTCGGGTCGCAAACGATCCATTTCGTCGGAAAGCGAAGAGATGCGCCGGATGCAGGTTCTGTCCAAATCGCGCGCAACTTCTGGGTCAAGTCCCGTAATGAGATTAAAAACGAAGTCGACAGCCTCGCCAGGAGTTCTTATTGAGTCGGGCTTCGATTCCCTAAGCTTCTCAATTTCACGGGCAGTTTGCTCCTGAACAGTTGTTCCGAGCTTGATCTTCTTCATTTTGATTCCAGATACTGGGAGACGCGGCATGGTTCCTCCAATCGTTTAAGACAATATTAGCGCTGGTGAACGGCTATGTCTATAAAAAGCTGAAAAAAGATTGAAAGGTTCGTTATGTAGAAATACAAAATAGAAGTAAAGATTGAAACCGTTGTACGAATAGCATAAACTACAGGAAAGGTAAATGCCTGACCAGCCCGTTTGATTGGAGTATTGAATTATCGGTCACATTTTAAAAAGCCGCCCGCCCTTCCCTAACTGAGTTTGGCGACAAAGGGGGAGGGGCGAGCATGCCTGAAAGGATTCTACCATGATGGTCGAACCCAACGAACCGTACGTTGCCGTACAGGCATCACCTGCGGTTTCTTCTGGCCCCGACTTGGGACACGAACGCCTTCTCGGTATTTCTGATGTGAGCAACATGACAGGGCTCAGTCCGGTCACTGCATCGAAGCTCATGAAAGAAAGCGGGCGCGCGATTGCGTTGCATCGCCGCGTCTATATCCTCGAGTCCAGCCTATTTGCCTACCTTCATGAATTGGAGGTGAGCAGGCCGTGTCGTCAGTAAAATCGATGAGCGATGGCCTGGATAAGACCGCCCTTGACATTCTAAGCAATAAACCGCTTGGCCATATTGAGCACCGTGCGCTCGATGCTATTCTCGGCGGCGTGCGCCAATATCTGTGCATCCTGCCGGGTGGCCCCGGCACAGGCAAGACCACTTTTATGCACCAGCTCGGTGATGGCTGGGCCATTGCGGGCCATCCTGTTGTGATCTTTGAGGGCGAGCTCGCTCGTGCGAGCATGCTTGCGAAGAGCTTGACGCGTATTACTGGCGGCGAGCTAACATACGATGATATGTACAGCGGTGACATGACCGCAGCAAAACGCGAGCTATTCGACGGAGCGGTCGATATCTATGCGCGCAGCATTGCCGAACGCATGTTTATTATTTCGGGCGAAATTAAAAATGCGGGAATGCGGAAGGCGATTGAGGAGGTTGCCGATAAATATGGTGAACCGCCGCTGGTCATCGTCGATTACGCGCAAATCGTCTCTCTGCCTCAAGAGCTGCGCATTGTCGACGAGCGTGTCGGACTTAAACTCGTCGCATCCGAACTTCGTAGGATTGTGGATGAGACCCATTGTCCGCTCTTCGCTATCTCATCTATTAATCGCGTTAATTATGACAAGCAGACCACTGGGCTTCAGGCGATTGGTGGTTGTAGCATGTTCGAGTACTCGGCGGATATCGTTATGTCACTATCCGTTAGGGGCGATAAGCTTGAGGAACGTAACGCCAACATGATGCTTAAAAAGAGGCCGATTGTTGCTTCGATAACTAAAAATCGTTACGGCTCATGCGGTGTTGTCGAGTTTGAGTTCAACGCTCCAGCTGCAACGTTTGCCGAGATCGGTTAAACATGGAGCCCGGACCCCGCATCGGCGGGTACCGGGCGCCCAACCCATGCCTATCGTCCGACGAGCTCGCGCGCGCCGAGAACAGGGACCTTCCTTCGCTCTCGGTAGCTGAGCTCATTTGGGAGCGGAAGCGCCTGTTCGATGCTCTTGATGTTTATAAAGAGCAATGGCAGCCATGCCGTATATATCTCGGAACATTGCCGGGAGTCCCCTTTGACGTCTGGGCGAGGGCGAGGATTGGGCGTATCGGTAGGTTGCTCAAGGCAATTTCAACTAAATAGAAAAGGTAGCGGGGCCGATGCGTCGGCCTCGCCCGGAATGGACGGTTATGAGTTCAATGAATGCGCATATCAACGTACGGATGAGTGAGGCGCAGCGTAGGGCTATCGAGAAGAAGGCAGCGGCAATGAATATGCCGGCATCTTCCTTCATGCGTGACGCCGCCCTACTCTGCGGCGAGAAGCCGGTCAGGGTCGCCGATACGGGGGAGCTTGCCGGTATCAGGACCGAGTTGAAGAAGATCGGCACGAACCTCAACCAGGCGGTCCGAGCCCTCAACACCTATGGGTCCGACCCGGTCGTCCTCGATAACCTCAACCGGGCGACTTCAATCGTCTCGACCGCGGTGGGCTGGGTCAACGACCTGCTCGCCCGCGCAAGGGGCTAGGTGGTTCACATGAAGGAGAAGCTGGTCATGGCGCTGGTTTTCGCGGCGCTGCTTACCGCGGGGTTTGCGCCTCTTGTCGCCATTCCCCTCGATTGCGTGGTCCTCGGGCTTCCGATCGAGCTCGGCTCAATCGGATTCGCCCTGAACGCGGACAGCATCGTCTGGTGGTGGATCAACGTGGCGCCTCATTGCATCCCGGGCTGCCTTGCCTCATTCGTCCTGTTCCTGTCGGTATTCATCCTCATGCAGCTATCGGCTTCCTCGAAGGAGCGGGCCGCCGATGGGGGCGTGCTCGGCGAGGCGCGCGTGAAAGCGGGGCCCGAGGCCGTCCGGGGCTCAGAGATTTGGGATGGGCGTGGACAGCCGAAAAGCAGGGGATTCGTATATGGCTACGAGAAGACGTTATTTGGCTCCAAGTATCTGTTCGAGCCTAGGCGGCATATGTTCCTCGACGGCTCAACGGGCGCAGGAAAATCCAGGTCGCTTCTGATTCCGACAATCGACCTGCTAACGTATGGGGTGGATGATGGGGAATCGAGGCCGCAGACCATCATCGTGTCCGACGTGAAGAGCGAGCTCATCGAGTTGACGGGCGACGAGCTAGAGCGTCGCGGCTACCGGGTGCTTCTGCTGGATGCCCAGCACCCCGAGAGGAGCGACACGTTCAATCCCCTGGAGATGGTAGACAGGCTCGCGAGCGGGGGAGACCTGCCGGGGGCGGAGCAGGCCGCGGACGCCGTCGCCCGTACGCTCATCGCGGGGGAGGCCGATGCGAAGGCGAGCCACTGGACGGAATCCGCGAGATCGCTGCTCGCGGCGACGATCCTTCTGACCGTGCTGGACGAGGATTGCCCACGGAGCTGCAGACACCTCGCGACGGTCTACCGCATCATATGCCTGGGGACGGAGGGGGCCGGCGAGGACCCGTGTGAACCGCTGAAGGGCCTATTCCGCTCCCTGCCGCAGGGGCACCCGGCCCGTTCGCGCGCCTCGCAGTTCATCTCGAGCGGCGGCAACGAGCTGAGGAGTATCGTCTCCACCCTGAAGGTCAACCTGAGGATCTACGCGTCGGCGCCGATTGCGCGCATGACCTCGGGTAACGATATCGAGCCGGGGAGAATCCTGGGCGAGAAGACCGCGCTGTTCCTCCACGTGATGGACGAGGGCTCCCCTTACAACGCGATCGCGGCGGTCCTGTTCGAACAACTTTATGCCTCCGTATATTCCATTGCGGACGCAACTGGCGGAAAGCTACCGAGGCCGGTGTCGATCCTCGGTGACGAATGGGGGAACCTGCCTAAGGTCGAGTGCCTTCCGAGCCTTCTCAGCCTTGGACGCTCGTACGACCTGTTCTGGATGGGCGCGGTCCAGAACATCTCTCAGCTGAACAAGTACGGCGAGCGCGACGGGCGGAAGAAGATCCTGGCGAACTGCGGCGTCAAGGTCGCCATGAAGCTGGGCGAGGCCGAAGACCGCCAGTATTTCACCGAGCTAGTCGGGAAGACGACGCGGCACACCATGGGAACCAGCTCGAGCAGGGGGCCTTCGGGCGGTACGGGGTCGACATCCTACAGCGAGCACGCAGACGACCTAATCCATCCCTGGGAGTGGACGGAGATGTCCCCCGACAAGGACGGCGTCATCGTGGTGAAGACCGCGGAGAACGGCGTGGGCAGGGAGCATGCGGGGTGCTTCCGTGCCCCCGTCTGCGATTGCACGCGGATGCCGACGAAAGAGCATTTCGACCTGGGGACGCGCGAGCACGAGACGGCCAAGAGGATGGAATACCAGGCCAAGCTGATATCAAGGCGAGCGGGTCGGGAAGACGGCGTCGATCTCTGGACTCCCGAATTCGTGGAAGAGCCTGCGGAGGCGCCTGCTTCCGATGGTTGGTCCGGCCTCTTCGTCGACTGACGACGGCTTTTGAAGGGAGTCGAAAATGACTGCTATCAAGCAGACGAGCGTCATGAGCAGGGAGCACCTCCAGAACCTCAAGCGCTATTTCGATTGGGACAGGGAGAAAGTCCTGGACCACGATACCCAGCACATCATCGATGAGGACCGATGGTTCGAGGAAATGGACGCTACCCGGGAGGCGGCCGGGCACAACCGGCCCGGCAAGCAGGGCGCGAGGTGCACGTACATGCAGCATCAGGTGATCGGATTCAACCCAGACGAGTGCTCCTGCAACGGCGGGCCGATGACGCCCTCGCGTTGCATGGAGTACGCGAGGGACTACATCGCCAAGCGCTATCCCAACCAGGAGATCGTGATCGTGCTGCACGAGGAGAGGTGCAGGTCGGATGGATCGGCCCGATTCGCCGCTCACCTCGCCATCAATAGGACGGACCTCGAGACTGGGCGGCGCCTGAACGACGGGCCGGCGAGGGCGGCGGCGAAATCCCGCGTGAGAACGGTGAAGGAGCTCGATACGGAGTATGGCTTGAGCCAGCTCGAAAGGGGCCTCTCGAACTCGAAGGTGCACGCGCGCCAGCCCGGCCGCGAGGAGCGCGAGATGGCAAAGAAGGGGAGATCCGACAAATCCGAGAACGCAAGGGTCCGAGCGATTATCGCCCAGAGGGCAGAGGAGGTCGGGAGGCTCAAGAGCTGCCCCGACCGTTTCGGAGAGTTTGCAAGGCGGCTGGAATCGGATGGGATTGAGATTGCCCGATCCAAACAGGGGGCGCTGCAATACCGCTATCACTCGGAGTCCCTCGGCAAGACGAGGAAGATCAACGGCGCGAGGCTCGGCTACGCCGTCAACCGCTCGACCGGGCGGATCATGAGGTTCACGGCAAGGGGGGTCGAGCTTGCCATGCGGGCCGCGTGGGAGCTGACTCGCGAGAGCATGGACGGTGGAAGGGACGAGCGCTGACTCCATATCTCGGGGTCCGTGCAACAGCCGGCAAGGCTGTTGCACGGCTCTGCGGGAGCGACTTCGGAGCGGTTCGCACATCCCGGCTTCGGTCGGGCAAGATATTCCGTTGCACGGAATACATATCTTGCATGCCCCGTGTAACGGAAGCCCATGCGGCCGGAGTGCAACGGGGCAGGTGAGCGGAGGCGCAGTGATGGCGACCCATGGGGAGCCATCGAGCGGAGCCGGAGCGAGAGCCGGCGGGGCGTGACGCGGCGGGGCGATCGCGAGTTGAAGCCGAGCGATTGTCCCGTCGCTCACGGCCTGCCGGCAGCGGTCCGGGGTTCCAAGGGGACACGTCCCTTTGGCGCGCAGGGGTCCGGGGATGGCGCGAGGCATCCCCGTGAAACGCCACGAGGGGCACGCCGTCGCCGGCATGCCCGTGCGGATAACGACTTGAAGCTATTCAGTCCCGGCCGTGTAGACCGTCCGGCCAGTCTCGCAGTCGATGGTCTCGGCGTCCCCGAAACCGACCCGGACGGCCGCCCATCCGCCGGCGACCGCCAGCGCGTCGGCCTCGGACCTCGCGTCGGCGATGAGGTGCTCGAGCTCATCCGAGCCCGCCGGCGCGGTCCCCACCTCGAACGCGCCGCCGTCGCCGCCCGACTCGTACTCGACGACGACCGTGGAGCCGAGCGCCTCCTCGAGGGTCTCGAGCTGGCCGCCCATGCTGCCGAGGGCGTGCGCGGCGACTGTTGCCAGCGGGTAGCGGGCCACCCCGGACACCGCCGAGCGGGCGGCCATCCGAACCACTCCGGCGGCCTCGAGCGCCTCGATGAGCTTCGTGGGCGCGGCGGGGTCGATGGCGATGTTGCCACGTCGGCGGCACCACTCGGCCGCCGCCGGCACGTTCGCCGTGAGCACGCCCCACTCGGCCATGTAGCCCTCGGAGCGCGGGTCCGTGGCATCAAGGAGGAGGACGGCGAGGCCGCCGCCCACATACTCCCCGGCCACGAGAGCGAGGCGGACCGCCTCGCCCATAAAGTCGAACTCGACCGTGACCATGCGGCTACCTCCTCCTGACGGCACTGAGCGGCCTCGGGGAGAAGTGCTCATCGCGCTCGACGGCGGCGAACCCCATCTGGCGGTTCAGCTCGGCCATCTCCTTGATGCTGAAGTAGCCGAGCTCGTCGTCGTAGCCCTCGACGAGGCCGAACGCCTCGTCCGTGCCGTCGAACTCGAGCAGCCACCAGTCCCATCCGTTCACGCACGAGAAGTAGTGGGCGTAGACCGTGGGGTCCTCCGCCCCGTCCTGCCCATAGAGCCTCGGTGCCGTCTTGGCGATTTCCTCGGTCATCAGCTGCTGCATGTCTTCCTCCGTTCCGGGCGCGTGGCCCTCAACATCTCGCCCCTGCGGGCAAAGCCGAATGGCGACGCCGCGCGTCGTCGTCGGCTTTGCTCCCTGCAAAGCC
>UROC01000006.1 GCA_900549345.1 uncultured Collinsella sp. | reverse complement strand
ATTAACTCGAGGGCAAGAGGGCAGCCGGTCGTGTCAATTCCGGTCTAACAGAGCCAAAGCGTTTCGCTCGCTTTCCGGGGGCTTTTGTCGTTGCGTCTTATTCATCTATTCAAAAACATGCGCATATATAAAATCGGATTTCAAATCATACGGCGGCTCTATGGGGTCCCGTTTTTGGGTACAGTGTTGTCCCGATATTGAGCTTGGGGGATATATGAAAGATGAGACGATGGGTCAAGAGGATGCGGCCCAAGATGCAGAAGCTTGCGCTGAGGCCTTGGAGAGCTTAGACCGAATTTCACTCGATGAGATTGCGTTTGACGATTCGAGCGTTGATGTGCAGGATGAGCCGGAAGCCGAGGCGCAGTCCGATGATCAGGATGCAGACGATGTTGAGCCTGCCGAAGATGAGGCAGATCACGAAGACACCGAAAGCGAGGCCGACGACCAGCCCGGATCCGACACGGGCGAGGAAACCGTCTTGCTCGACAGCTTGCCGGCCGAGGATTCGCTGACCCGCGAGCTTCCTGGCCTGGGTTCCGCACCAGCCGTAGACGAGACCATCGCCATGGGCGATATTCCCCTGCCGTCCGTTCCTTCGGCACGCGAAGCCGAGGTTCGCCATCGCAAGATGTCGCCCAAGCGCCGCAACCTGATGGTTGCCGGCGTTGTGGCCGTCGCGCTCGTCGCCGGCGGCGCAGGCTATGCTGCCTGGAACGGATATCAGCAAGAGCAGGCTGCCATCACCGCCGCCAATGCCCACACGATGATGTCGGTGCAGATTGGCGTACATGCCGCGGGGCTCGACTGTTCCGCCGGCTCCAAGATTCCCGTACAGGTGAGCGGTCAGGATTCTGACGGCTCCTCCGTGAGCGAAACGCTCTATGTTGACGAGCACGGCCGCGGCATCAAACTGCTGCCCGGCGATTACACGCTCTCCATCGCTGCCTCCCCCATCGCGGCCGACGGCACTATCTATACCGTCCCGACCACCAAGACGCAGGTCACCGTTAAGAGCGATGGACAGGATTTAAGTTCCCAGGCTACCTTTAAGCTCAAGGTGCCTTCGGCCGACACGGTCACTGACGACCAGATCGATACCGCCGCCAAGTATGCCGAGGAGGGAGGCGCGAGCTCCGCCGCCACCGCCAAGGTGCTCCAGCAGGCGGCAACCGCGCGGCGCGACGCCGCCGTCAATGCCGTGAGCGCGCAAAAGGCACAGGCGGCCCGTGATGCCGACGCCCGTCACAAGGCAACCGACCTTTACCAGCTCGATATCCCCGTCGAGTGGTACGGCAAGGTCGAGACTTGGCAGAATGGCAGCACGCTATGCATCTATCTTGCCGGCGACAGCAATACGCCGATCGTGACGCTCGTCGCGGTGCGCGAGGGCGAGAGCTTTACGCCCGATGAGGGCGATACGGTTTTGGGTGCGGCCAATCTAGGCAACGGTTATACCGTCTACGCCAGCGGCCCCGTCTATCCGTACGTGGTGCCCCAGACCATCAACGGGCGCACGCAGAACCCCGTGTCGACCTATCCCATGGACACGGCCATTGAGCTTGTCGAGCTCGCGACCGGCAACCACTACACCTATAGCCAGATCAAGAACGTGCTGGTCGGCAAAGACGGCAAAGCCGACGCCGCGACCAAACTCGAGACTGACTACCTCGCCCAGATTCTCCTGCCGAGCATCAAGGCCCAGGACTAGCCGGGCGCATCATGGTACTCCCCAACCGTGATGAAGGGGCCAGGAGGTCCTGGCCCCACAGATCCGTAGATGATTAGGCAAGGAGCCACTTCCATGCGGGCACAGCGTGTACCACACCGTGTTCACATGGAATATCGGCCTGTTCATCCATAGTAACGATTACCGACTCGCCAAGATCAAACTGGGCCATCGAGGCATCGAGGGCTGCAATTTCGCGTTCGCGCGTTTTCTCGCTTGCCATATCCACACTCACCTGAGTCAGGCTATAAGCCTGCATGAGAAGTGCATCCCCAGCCACAAAGTCAACCTCATGGCTTTTATTCTTCTCCTTGACCAGTAGGCGGCAGACCGAACCGACCCGCACCGCAGGAGTCCTTCTTCTGAGCGCATTGAACACCGCAGTCTCGAGCCTCTGGCCCTGGTCCAATGCCGATGCGGGAGAGAATGCTCCAAACATCGCTGGATCGACAGCGTAGACTTTAGACGCAGACCGCGTATTATTTGCAAGTGAACGCGTAAACTCCGGCACAGAAAACAGCAGGTAGGCGTCCTCGTAATACTCAAGTAAGTCGCTGAGCGAATTACGACTGACGGGTATCTGCCTGCTCTTGAACTCGTTGTACACCTTGTTCACCGACAGTTCTCGTCCCGAAGATGCCATACACCGCGTCAGAAACAGTGAGGCCAAACGAGGGCTCTTGACGTCGTAACGCTCCACAACGTCCATAGCGACCGTTCGCGACGCATATTCCTGTAGCAGCTGAATCGCGTCTGTGGGCGTCTGCTCAAGTGTCGCGATGAATCCCCCTCGCTCGAGATATCCGACCAGATGGTGTCGGAGCAACGCTGCAGCGCTTGAGGAGAAGGGCGCGTTCGACTCAGGAACGCTCCCCGTCTTATATCGGACGTATTCCGAAAAACTCAACGGAAAAAGCTCTCGCACAAGAGAACGGCCCCTGAACTCGCTCTTAAGTTCTGAGGACAGCATCTTAGAAGAAGATCCCGTCACGTAAACGGTCGCCTTCTCCGTATCGACCACGCGTCGCAGAAACGCACCCCATTCGGGTATTTCCTGGATCTCGTCAAAGAAAAGGTAGGCGCCCTCGCCTCGAGCAGCAGGATATAGTGCATAGAATGTATCGAGCACGTCCGCTAGTAGCGATGGCTCATACGGACGCAAGCGCTCATCCTCAAAATTGAAATATAGCATCCGGTCAAGCTCGACGCCTTGGCCCTGAAGCCGCCGCATCTCCTGATACAGGCGATACGTCTTTCCACAACGACGGGCGCCCACAATCACATATACGATGTTGTCGCGCTTTGGCTCCTGCGGGTTTCCCAGATCAAGGTCTCGCTCAAAGACCTGTGGAACCCCCTGCTGTTCAAAGTCCTTTATTTTCTGGGCGATCAAGTCGTTGAATGCCATGATTCTCCAATCTTGCTCTCTAGCTAATCAAAATTATACCGATTCTTGATTAGCTAGAGAGCAAGATTGTGCGTATCTTGATTAATGGATAAGCAAGTTTTCTATTAGTGGCCCCTCCCGGAGGATATCGAGCGGCCGAGGGGGGCAGGCATGAACGCCTCTAGCCGAAAACAAAGTAGCTAAAAAAGCCCCGTCCCAAATGAGCTACTTAACGCCAGGGGTCAGCTTCGAAGAGGGGCTCGCGCTCGGGGCGGCGATCGCTATAAGAATCGTAGCCGTCGTCATCCTCGTTCTCGGCACGGATGTAGGGGTCGCGCGGCTTGGGCACAGGCTTGGGCACAGACTTGGGTGCGGCCGGCGCGGCGTTGGCGACCGGCGCATTCGTCTTGTTCTTGTCTATCATCTGCATATCTCCTTGCCATGCAATCGTGTTCAACATTATCGATTGTCGCACGAAAAAGGGCGGCGGACCCAATTGGATCCGCCGCCCTTGGCGTTTAGAGACGGCTGGCAGATTTTAAGGCATGTCCCATAAATCTACTCGGCGTCGGGGACCTCGTAGGTAGCAGACGGCGTGTTGTCGCACACGACGGTAAAGCCGCCGTCCTTGTCGGCATCGACCGTCACCTGATCGCCCTCGCGCACCGTACCGTCGATGATGGCGGCGGCGATGGCGTCCACGACCTCGCGCTGGACCAGGCGCTTGAGCGGACGGGCACCGAACACGGGGTCCAGGCCACCCACGGCGAGCATCTGCTTGGCCGCCGGGGTGATGGCAAGCGTCATGCGCTCCTTGGCCAGACGCGCGCGGACGTCGGCAAGCTGGATGTCGACGATCTTCTCGATCTGCGCCATGCCGAGCGGATGGAACACCACGATATCGTCGATACGGTTGAGGAACTCGGGGCGGAAGGTCTGAGCCATGGCGGCGTCGACCTGATGGCGCATCTCCTCCTCGTCCTTACCGGACAGATCGGCGATGGCCTTGGAGCCCACGTTAGACGTCATGATGATGATCGTGTTCTTGAAGGACACCTGGCGACCCTGGCCATCGGTCAGACGGCCGTCATCAAGCACCTGCAGCAGCACGTTAAAGACATCCGGATGAGCCTTCTCCATCTCGTCGAGCAAAATCACGGAGTACGGACGACGGCGCACGGCCTCGGTAAGCTGGCCGCCCTCTTCGTAACCGACGTATCCCGGAGGCGCACCGATCAGACGTTGGACGCTGAACTTCTCCATGTACTCGGACATGTCGATACGCACGAGCGCACGCTCGTCATCGAACAGGCACTCGGCAAGCGCCTTGGCGAGCTCGGTCTTGCCCACGCCGGTGGGGCCCAGGAAGAAGAAACTGCCGATGGGCTTGTCCGGATCGGAGAGGCCCGCACGGCTGCGACGCACGGCCGCGGCGACAGCGGAGACCGCCTCGTCCTGGCCGATGACGCGCTTATGCAGCTCGCCCTCCAAGCCCTTCAGCTTGTCGAGCTCGCCCTGCATCATCTTGGACACGGGCACGCCGGTCCAGGCGCTCACGACCTCAGCGATCTCATCGGAGGTCACCTGCTCGTTGAGGCCCTCGCCGTCCTGCTGCTTTTGTGCCTCGAGCGCAGCCTCGGAATCCTGAATCTGCTGCTGCAGACCCGGGATCACGGAATAGCGCAGCTCGGACGCACGGCCCAAGTTTCCGTTGCGCGTCGCGCGCTCCTCTTCACTCTTGGCCTCGTCGAGCTGGCCTTTAAGCTCCTGCACGTGGTCGATGGCGTTCTTCTGGTTGAGCCAGCCGGCCTTTTGCACGTTGAGCTTTTCTTGGACCTCGGCAATCTCTTGGCGCAGGGCCTCCAGACGCTCCTTGGAGGCGTCGTCGGTCTCCTTCATGAGCGCCTGCTCCTCGATCTGCATCTGGGTGAGCTTGCGCTCGGCGGCGTCCACCTCCTCGGGCATCGAGTCGATCTCGATGCGCAGGCGGCTTGCGGCCTCATCGACCAAGTCGATGGCCTTGTCGGGCAGGAAGCGGTCGGCAATGTAGCGATCGGAGAGGTCGGCAGCTGCCACGAGCGCGCTATCGGTGATATGCACGCCGTGGAAGATCTCGTACTTCTCCTTGAGGCCACGCAGGATCGAGATGGTGTCCTCGACGGTAGGCTCGCTCACCATAACGGTCTGGAAACGACGGGCGAGTGCCGCGTCCTTCTCGATGTACTTGCGATACTCGTCGAGCGTAGTCGCGCCGATTGCGTGCAAGTCGCCACGGGCGAGCGCCGGCTTCAGGATGTTGCCGGCATCCATGGAGCCCTCGGTGGCACCCGCGCCCACGATGGTGTGGAGCTCATCGATGAACAGGATGACCTTGCCCTCGGACTTTTGCACTTCCTTGAGCACGGCCTTCAAGCGGTCCTCGAACTCGCCGCGATACTTGGCGCCGGCGACCAGCGCGCTCATGTCGAGCTCGATGAGGTCGCGGTCGCGCAGGGTGCTCGGCACGTCGCCGGCCACGATACGCTGGGCGATGCCCTCGACGATGGCCGTCTTGCCGACGCCCGGCTCGCCGATGAGCACGGGGTTGTTCTTGGTGCGGCGGGACAGAACCTGGATGGTACGGCGGATCTCGTCGGTACGGCCGATGACCGGGTCGAGCTTGCCGGCGCGGGCCAGATCGCAGATGTTGCGACCGTACTGCTCCAGCGCCTCAAACTGGGTCTTATCCTCGGCAGACGTCACGCGGTCATCGCCACGCAGCTCCTCGTAGACCTGCTCGATGCGCTCCTTGGTGACGCCGGCGTCACGCAGTACACGACCAGCCTCGCCCTTGTCCTCGGCAAGCGCCATCAGCAGATGCTCGGTCACCACAAAGCTGTCGCCCATCTTGGTGGCCTTCTTCTCGGCCTTTTCGATGACGCGGACGAGCTCGTTGGAAAGACCCATCTGCTGGCCCTCGCCCGAAACCTTGGGCGCATGGTCGATGGCATCCTGCGTGGAGCGTGCGAGCTGGGCCGGGTCGGCACCGATGCGCTCGATGATCACGGAGATATTGCGCTCGCCGGCACCGAGCAGGGCGGACAGCAGGTGAATCGGCTCCACCGCGCCGGCCTGCGCATCGGCAGCCGTGCTCATGGCGGTCTGCAGCGCCTCGCGCGACGTCATTGCTAGCTTATCGATTCTCATGGAATCACCTCTCTTGGGGTGGCCGCCCTACGGGGCGGCTTCACGTTGTTCGAGAAGTATTGTTGCCAGCTTTGCGCGATCTTATACACAAATCTAAGTCTCTATATATAAGATTTTCTGAGTGATTGATGGATAGGGTACTGAGATGTCAGCCCGCCGCTGCCCAGGCGCACTACCATCTCGATCTGTAACATCTAGCAGCAATTTTTGATCCTAGATGTTACAGATCGAGATGAAATGACCAGCGGCAACCGTTTGTCTCAATCTGTAACATCCACTCGGCAAATTAGGGTCTAACTGTTACAGATCGAGACAAACAGAAGACACCTGAATCGAAAATCTAAATCTGTAACACCAGGCCCACTTTTAGCGACCAAGATGTTACAAGTCGAGACAAACCGAGAACCACCACAAAGGTGCCCGTCCCCTTTGTGGTGGTCCAGAGAAGAATCAGCCCCGATTAAAAGAGGCGACATCAAGCCCAGTCTACGCTTGGCGACCCAAGACCCAGCGAGAACGCAGCGATGGAATCGAGAACCGACAATAGCCCGTTCGCACAGATAGAGGCGGAGATTCAAGGTCAGAGTCCGGCTTAAACGGCTTAGCTATCGCACGTCACAATGTTCTCGTCGTCCTCCCTATCGTATTTATAGTGCTTATAGTGAAAATAGTGAGTTTAGTGAGAAGAGTATCGCTCAAAACTCGTGGGCTCAATTACTGACCTCACGCCCAGAATGAGTGGGGCAAATATTCCTATTAGAGGTCAAATCGAAGCCCAATAGGGCCTTTTCGCCCCCGTCATTTCGATCGATCGCTTTCTTTTGAATATTGTCGTAAGCTGGTATCATTTATCTTAATGATTGCATATTGTAAGCGAGGTGCCCCACCGTGAAACGCTCCACCTATATCGGCCTACTCGTCTTAGCGTTTGCGATTACCGCAGTCGGCGTGGGCATTATCTATCTCGCATTTCTCCCCGCCTCTGCAACGCAGGCGGTGATTGAGACCGTAAGCTATCCCATCGAAATCCTCACCGATATCGTCAAACCCGATTCGATCACCGTCGATTTTGACGGTACGCCCGCAGCGCTTGGGGTCAGCAACTATCCCCGTATCGAACTTGGGGCCAAGCGCTATACCAAAGATGAGCAGCTTATCGGTAAGGCAGCCAAGTTGCTCAAAGGCAAGACGTTTAAGCGGTGGTACGGCGCCGTAATATATCGAGCCAAGAATAGCCAAATGAATGGCGGGTATTATTCGACCCTTGAACTCGATGCGGCAAACGGGAGCAAACTGTGCAACGTCTCATACGACCCCGGCTATGTGGACAATGAAGGACCGGGGGTCTACATCTCGGATGGCGACGTAATCTACGTCATGGAGGGCGACCAGACGGCAGTCGTCGATTTTATGGATCGGTGTACCGAAGATGCCTACGAACAAACCTGCGAGCCCGATCCGCAGACAGCGCGCGACAGTGGCTCGGCACGCACTTGGCTATTTGACGATGAAATAACCTGGACCCCATCGAAATAAGGACCCGCCGGGCAGGCACCTTTGTGGTGGTTTCGGCTCCGACGCGCTCCGCTGTCTCAATCTGTAACATCTAGCAGCCCTTTTCGATCCTAGATGTTACAGATTGAGATGAAGTGATCGGCGGCGATCGTTTGTCTCAATCTGTAACACCAAGCCCACTTTTAGCGGCCAAGATGTTACAGATTAAGACGAATCGAGCCGCCACAAAGGTGCCTGTCCCCTTTGTGGTGGTTTTCAACAAAAAGAAGCCGCCCCGATAACAGAGGCGGCATCAAGCAAGTCTATTTATTAGCGTCCCTCAAGACCCAACGAGAACGCAGGAATGTAGCCCGGGGCTTACCCTTTCCCGAACGCGGCCCTCGCGAAGCGCGTGAGCGGGCGGGAAAGGGTAAGCCCCGGGCGGACAATTAAGTGCGCTACTCGGCAGCGGCCTTGAACTTGTTGTAGTTGATCAGGCAGCCGGCCTTGACGATGGCACGCTCCTCTGCCGTCATATCGGCAATGTAGAGCTCAATCTGCTCGACCGCACCATCGGCGCGCACCACGTAGGCGGCGATGTCCTTCAGGTCGCCATCGAGCGCGGCACGGATACCCGGCACAAAGACGTAATCGCCCACCTCAAAGTTGGGCTCGGCCTCCATCTGGAAGGGCACCATGCCCCAGTTCATCACGTTGGAGCGATAGCGCTTGGTAGCGTACTCGTGGACGATGTTGGCCAGGCCGCCAATCACGCGCTGGCAGCTCGCGGCCTGCTCGCGAGCGGAACCGTCACCGGGCTTCTTGGCATAGAGCATGGAGCCGCACTCGGTCGCCTTGGCATCGGCCGCGACGCCCGCGCCGGCCAGTGCCTCAAACACGCCGGCAAGCTCGGCATCGAGTGCCGCCAGGTCGCCTGCTGCCTCGCCGGCAACGCGGCGCTTTTCCACCGCGTCAACCTCCTTGGAGCGGCCCACGTAAGCCGGGTCGCGGCGGCTGAGCGTAAACTCGGCCAGGCCCAGCGGGTTGGAGCGGAAGGAGCTCGTCTCGCCCGAGGGAATGAGCTCATCGGTCGTAGTGACCGGGTCCATGATCTTGGAGCACACCTTGAGCAGGATATCGTCGCCGAGCGGCTCCATCGCGGGCCACGGCTTGATGTTGGGGCCTTCGACCAGCTCGTCGGCAGGCTCCGCCTTGCCAAAGCCCCAGTACACGCGCTTTTTGTACGGCGCATCGTCAAAGGTGTACTCGCAGGCCTCGTCCCAGGTGTCCTCGGGCAGGTCGGTCGCCGGCGTCAGGACGCCGGCGTTGGCAGCCGTCGCCGCGATGGAGCGGGCGTCCATCAGAGCCACGGCGCTCAGCTGGCCATTACCCGGCTTGGAACCCTCGCGGTTGGGGAAATTGCGCGTGGTGTGGCGGATGGACAGGCCGTTGTTGGCAGGCGTGTCGCCGGCACCAAAGCACGGGCCGCAGAACGCCGTACGCACGATCGCGCCGGCCTCCATAAGGTCGTAGATATAGCCGCGACGCGTGAGTTCGAGCGCCACGGGCTGGCTCGTGGGATAGACCGACAGCGAGAACTCGCCGCAGCCGGTGTTGGCGCCCTTGAGCACGCGGGCAGCCTGGACCACGGAGTCGTAGTTGCCGCCCGAGCAGCCGGCGATAACGCCCTGCTGCACGTGCAGTTTGCCGTCGACGATCTTGTCGAGCAGGCTAAAGTGCGTCTTACCCTCGCCGATCTTGGCGGCCTCGAGCTCCACCTCGTGCAGGATGTCCTCGAGGTTCTCGTTGAGCTCGTCGATCTCAAAGCCGTTGGAAGGATGGAACGGCAGCGCGATCATGGGCTTGATGCCCGACAGGTCGACCTCGACGCAGCCGTCGTAGTAGGCGACATCAGCGGGCTTGAGCTCGCGGTAGTCGTCGCCGCGGCCGTGCATGGTCAAAAACGCGTGCGTGTCCTCGTCGGTTGCCCAGATGCTCGACAGGCAGGTGGTCTCGGTGGTCATGACGTCGACGCCGTTGCGGTAGTCGGTCGTCATGCTCGCGATGCCCGGGCCCACAAACTCCATGACCTTGTTCTTGACGTAGCCCTTGGCAAAGACGGCGCGGATGATGGCGAGCGCCACGTCGTGCGGGCCGACGCCGGGGCGCGGGGCGCCCGTGAGGTAGATGGCGACGACGCCGGGATAGGCGACATCGTAGGTGTCGCGCAGCAGCTGCTTGGCCAGCTCGCCGCCGCCCTCGCCCACGGCCATGGTACCCAGTGCGCCGTAGCGGGTGTGCGAGTCGGAGCCCAGGATCATCTTGCCGCAACCGGCGAAGTTCTCGCGCATAAAGGAGTGGATAACGGCGATGTGCGGCGGGACAAAGATGCCGCCGTACTTCTTGGCCGCGGAGAGGCCAAAGACGTGGTCGTCCTCGTTAATGGTGCCGCCCACGGCGCACAGCGAGTTATGGCAGTTGGTGAGCACGTAGGGCAGCGGGAACTGCTCCATGCCCGAGGCGCGCGCCGTCTGGATGATGCCGACAAAGGTGATGTCATGGCTCGCCATGGCGTCGAAGCGAATCTTGAGCGCCTCGGGGTCGCCGGACGTATTGTGTGCCTGAAGGATCGAATACGCGATGGTGCCGCGCTTGGCATCCTCGGGCGTCTGCGTAATACCGCGCTCAGCAGCCTCGGCCGCAGGCACAACCTCGCTGCCGCCGCGCAGGTAGATGCCGTCCTCGTACAGCTTGACCATACTGTCTCCCACTCTGCCCAAAAGATTTGGGCGCATAGCATACATTCGTTCAATATCGTGCCATAGAACGGTTGCCAGCGGGTTACGAATCTGCAACGTTCACTTTATCTCAGTAAAGCATAGGACGAGTTGAGTGCCGAGGAGGCAGACTTAGACGCTCAAATGACGAGAGTGGATAATCTCCCACTTTGAGCCTGCACATAGGCCAAAAACGGGAAATTATCCACTCTCATTCTGTGGGCACTCATTTAAGTCTGTCCCCAATGAGTGCCCGGCAGCGTCGGCGGAGCTATAGGTCGCTACCCGTACCTAGCAGCTTGCGCATGACTTGCTCGGGGTTAACCGAGCCATCGCGCGGGGCCAGGGCGGTGATCTTCTTCTGCATCTTGTACTCGTGCAGCTCATCCTCGAGCTGGCGCACGCGAGCGCGGAGCTTCTCGTTCTCGCGCTCGCGCTCCTCGGCACGCTCCTTCATATCGAGAATGCGCACCACGCCGGCAAGGTTGATACCCTCGTCAGTCAGCTGGTTGATGAGCTCCAGACGCTCGATATCGGCACGCGAATACAGGCGCGTGTTACCGCCCGAGCGCTGGGGGTTCACCAGGCCCTTAGACTCGTAGACGCGCAGAGTCTGCGGATGCATGCCGGTCAACTCGGCCGCCACGCTGATCATGTACAGCGGTTTGTTCCTATTGTCCTCGGCCATGCTACCTGACCCCTTTCCGTCTCGTTATCGTCCATCATAAGCCCGTGGACAGGCGCGGGCGCCACAACCAAACTAGTACGTCGCCTTGTAACGGTTGACCTTCTCGCGATAGTCGCGCGTGTCGGCCTCGCGCAGCTTGGTCATGGCATCGCGTTCGTCATCAGACAGGTTCGTGGGGACCTGCACCTTGATCTCGACGAGCAGCGCGCCCGTGCGGCCACGGTGCTTAACGTCAGGCGCCCCCATTTCCTTAAAGCGGAACTTCTTGCCCGTCTGGGTACCCGCGGGAACCTTCAGACGAACCGTCGCCCCGCCGGGAGTGGGCACGTCCACCGTGCAGCCGAGCGCCGCCTCGTAGACCGAGACCGGTACCTCCATGGTCACGTCGGCACCTTTACGCTTAAACAGCGGGTGCTCCTCCACGTGCGTGGTCACGACCAGGTCGCCGCGCTCGCCTCCGGCAACGCCATACTCGCCGCGACGCTTGTAGCGTAGCTTGCCGCCGTCGACCGCACCCGCAGGCACCGAGACCGTGATGGTCTGCTGCTCGCCCGTCGAGGGAATGCGGTAGGTGACCTTGTGCGTCACGCCGCGAAACGCGTCCTCGGCTGTTACGTCGACAGTCAGCGACAGGTCGCCGCCCTTGCGCGCACGGTTGCGGCCCGCGCCCGCACCGGCAGCGCCCGCGGCCCCGGCAAAGCCCGAGCCCCAATCGCTGCCCCAGGCGCCGTTGCCGCTAAAGATGCTGTCGAAGATATCGCCCCAGCCGCTGGCGCCCGCGCCGGCGCCGTAGCCGCCGCCATACGCGCCGCCCGCGCCCGGCATGCCGCCAAACATGAGCATCTGGTCGTACTCTTTGCGCTTCTTCTCGTCCGAAAGCGTCTCGTAGGCCTCGCTAATCTCCTTGAACTTGGCCTCGTCGCCGCCGGCATCGGGGTGATATTTTTGCGCGAGCTTGCGAAACGCGCTCTTGATCTCTTTGTCGGAGGCGCTCTTGGATACGCCCAGGATGTCATAGAAGGTTTTGCCTGCAGCCATCGTAGCTCCTCTCCTGTTTCATCCGCCGCCCAGCGGGCGGCGGCTCATGCTTTCATATGGCACTAGGCCAGAAAGGGCCCCGGGTGTTGCCCCGGGGCCCTTCTCAATTACTCCTCGGTGCTCTCGGCCGTATCGGCCGAAGCATCCTCGGACGCCGCTTCGGGCTCCGGTGCGGGGCGCTTCTCGCCACCGTAGGTCACCGTCACCATCGCGGAACGCAGGATGCGATCCGCCATGCGGTAGCCCTTCTGGTACACGTCGTTGACGGTCTCGTCGTACTGCGATGCGTCCTCGACGCGACCCACAGCCTGGTGCTCGAGCGGATCGAACGCCTCGCCCTTGGGGTCGATGGGCTCAACGCCCTCGTGCGCAAACACATCGAGCAGCTTGGCATGCACCGCATCGACGCCATCGACGAACTGCTTAAAGTCGTCGGAAAGCTCTTGGCTGCGGGCATGGTCGATCGCGCGCTCGATATCGTCGATCACCGGCAACAGCGCGGTGACAAGCTTCTCGGTCGCGCGCTCGCGCTCGGCGATACGCTCATTGGCGGTGCGGCGACGGAAGTTCTCCCAGTCGGCCTGCAGACGGGCGGTACGCTCGGTGGCGTCCTTTGCCTTGTCCTCGGCGGCCTTCTGAGCCTCTGCCGCAGCATCGAGCTCATTGCGCACGTCGGCAAGCTCTTTCTGAGCCTGCTCGAACTTGAGCTTAAAGTCGTTGTCGGCGGCTTCCTCACCGGCGCGGATAGCGGCTTCCACCATCTCGTCCTCGGTCATCGTCGCCTCCTTGTTGGAATCCTCTACCTGGTTCTCGGCAGCCTCGGCGGCCGGGGCCTCGTTGGCCTCGGTATCGTCAACGGCCTCTACGGGAATCTTCACGTCCTTCTCCTCAGAGTCAACGGGGGCGGCGCCAGCGGCGGCCGCCTCCGTGCGAGCTTTACGGGCGGACATGATTATTTGTCCTCGTCGTCCACAACCTCGTAGTCGGCGTCGACAACGTCATCGTCGGCAGGCTGGGCGCCAGCGGCACCGTCGGTCTGCTGCTGAGCGTCGGCGTAGACAACCTGGGCCAGCTCGTAGGCCACGGACTGCAGGGACTCGCCGGCGGCCTTGATAGCCTCGACGTCAGAGCCCTCGAGCGCCTTCTTGGCGTCGGCGATAGCGGCCTCGGCCTTGGACTTCACGTCGGCGGAAACCTTGTCGCCCAGCTCGTTGAGGGTCTGCTCGGTGGAGTAGCACAGGCTGTCGGTCTGGTTGCGGACCTCGACCTCTTCCTTCTGCTTCTTGTCCTCCTCGGCATGAGCCTCGGCGTCCTTGACCATACGATCGACTTCGTCGTCGGACAGAGCGGTGGAACCGGAAATGGTGATCTGCTGCTCCTTGCCGGTGCCCTTGTCCTTAGCGGAGACCTTGACGATGCCGTTGGCGTCGATGTCGAAGGTGACCTCGATCTGCGGCACGCCGCGACGGGCAGCCGGGATACCGGTCAGCTGGAACTTACCGAGCGACTTGTTGTCGCGGGCAAGCTCGCGCTCGCCCTGGAGCACGTTGATCTCGACGCTGGTCTGGTTGTCGGCTGCGGTGGAGTAGACCTCGGTCTTGGAGGTCGGGATCGTGGTGTTGCGGTCGATCATCTTGGTCATGATGCCGCCCATGGTCTCGACACCCAGCGACAGCGGGGTTACGTCGAGCAGCAGGATGCCCTCGACGTCACCGGTGAGCACGCCGCCCTGGACGGCAGCGCCGTCGGCAACGACCTCGTCGGGGTTCACGGACATGTTGGGCTGCTTGCCAGTCATGGTCTTGACGAGCTCCTGGACGGCGGGCATGCGAGTGGAGCCGCCGACGAGGATGACCTCAGTCAGATCGGAGAGCTTAAGCTTGGCGTCGCGCAGGGCATTGGTGACAGGCTGCTTGCAGCGCTCGAGCAGGTCGCGGGTGATCTTCTCGAACTCGGCGCGGGTCAGCGTGTAGTTGAGGTGCAGCGGACCGGACTGGTTCATGGTGATGAACGGCAGGTTGATGGTGGTCTGCTGGGCGGCGGAGAGCTCCTTCTTGGCGTTCTCGGCGGCCTCCTTCAGACGCTGCAGGGCCATGGGGTCCTGACGCAGGTCGACACCGTTCTCCTGCTGGAACTTATCGGCCATCCAGTCGATGACGCGCTGATCCCAGTCGTCGCCGCCCAGGTGGTTGTCGCCCGAGGTGGACAGAACCTCAAACACGCCGTCGGCGAGGTCGAGGATGGAGACGTCGAAGGTGCCGCCGCCCAGGTCGAAGACCAGGATGCGCTGGTCGGTGCCCTGCTTGTCCAGGCCATAAGCCAAAGCAGCAGCGGTCGGCTCGTTGACGATACGCTTGACGTTGAGGCCGGCGATCTTACCGGCGTCCTTGGTGGCCTGACGCTGGGCGTCGTTGAAGTAGGCCGGGACGGTGATGACGGCGTCGGTGACGGTCTCGCCCAGATACTTCTCGGCGTCGGCCTTCATCTTGGCGAGCGTCATGGCGCTCACCTGCTCGGCGGTGTAATCCTTGCCCTCGATGTCGACGACGGCACGACCACCCTGGCCCTCCTTGACCTCGTACGGCACGGTCTTGATCTCGGAGGTGCACTCGGAGTACTTGCGGCCCATGAAGCGCTTGATGGAGAACACGGTGTTCTTGGGGTTGGTGACAGCCTGGTTCTTAGCGGCCTTGCCCACGACGCGGTCGCCGTCGGCACGGAAGCCCACGACGGACGGGGTGGTGCGGTCGCCCTCGGCGTTCACGATAATGGTCGGAGAACCGCCCTCGAGAACGGCCATTGCGGAGTTAGTAGTACCAAGGTCGATACCAAGAATCTTGCCCATTAGAAATTCCCTCTCTCTTGTGCGTTCGCGTCGCCTCGACGGTCTGTCGCGCGGCGCTTCGGCTTGTCTTTCAGGATGTAGTGTATCCCCTTATGGGCTGGAATATACAAAATCTAAGTCAATTCATATAAGATTTCTTATCTCCGAGAGTTTAGGTTCGCAAAATCGCAGGTAGAAGCGCTATTTGAGTTCTCGGCAAATCTACTGAGATCTATGTAGAGATGACTGAGGTTTGCGTCCGGGGGCGCCTGGGGCTGCCTTGCGGAAAGCTCGTCCCGGTTTGAGCGTGGATTCCGGGACACAGTTTCCTCTTGAAGGCTCAGCCGGAAGCTACATCCCAGTTTGAGCACCGATTCCGGGACGCAGCTTCCGCCGGGCGGTCCAACCGGAAACTAGGGCCCGTTTTTCGGCAAATTTATGGGATGCGCTTTCCGCAAGCGCGCTCAATAGCTCAATATTTCAAGTCACCTTTAGCTAACATTTACGCAGCTCAGCAGCCCCACCTGCGTGTTTTTTAGTAAACCTTGGCATACTCGGCGAACGGTATGAAGATGCCGGCCAGAGGGTATTGCAAACGGTCGCTCCCGTGGTATGTTTTTGCCCGAATCAAACCGACGCGCATCGCCTGTAGCGTCGGTCAACAGAGAGGAAACTACCATGGCTCATCCCGTAATTGATGCCGACGAGTGCATCGCTTGTGGCGTTTGCGTCGACTCCTGCCCCGCTGGCGTTCTGGAGCTCCAGGACGTCGCCACCGTCGCTGACGAGGACTCCTGCGTCGCCTGTGGCGCTTGCCAGGACGCTTGCCCCGCTGGCGCGATCACCGAGATCGTCGAGGAGTAACAACTCCCGCACTTGCACACTCAAAAGTACACCGTGCACAAAAAAGGAGGCCTCCGCATCGCCGCGGAGGCCTCCTTTTTTGCATTCGTGGGCAGCTAATTGGGGACGGTGTCGGGCTAGGACAAATCATCCTCGTAGGGCATTAAATCGGCAAGGTAGCCCTTCTCCTTGAGCATGGCCTCGATCTCGTCGAGGGTTTGCTCGTCCTCCGCCGCGATGCGATGGAAGTGATAGCCGCTCGTCACCGTTAGTAGCGGAAAGCTCTTGCCGCTCTCGATATCGTGCAGGTAGCGCTCAACATCGCGACGATTGCGGATGTCCAGGTCGGCCGTGATCTTACCGTACACGCGGTGATTGACGATCACGTTGAGCACGGCGCCTCCGGCGTCGACGATACTCGTAAGCTCATCGCCTGTCTGCTCCACGCCGTGGCGAACCTTGACCAAGCGCGTGGGCACGGCGGGGCTACTCGCGGCTTCCTGCAGCACGTAACCGCGGTTGGTTGCCACGACATCGTGCCCATCGGCACGCAACAGGGCAATATCCTGAACCACGACCTGACGGCTCACGCCAACCTCGCGGGCAAGTGCGCTGCCCGAAACGGGCTCCTTGGCTCCTTCGAGCACGCCCATGATGGCACGGCGACGCTCGCGGGCGTTCATTATTTACCGTCCAGCAGACGCAGGTGCTTAAGCGAGAGGTCGAGGATCGGCGCAGAGTGCGTCAGGGCGCCCGAGCTAATAAAGTCAACGCCCAGGTCGGCCAGGGCGCGAATGTTGTCGGCGTCCACATTGCCCGAACACTCGGTCTTGGCGCGACCGGCGATAAGCTCGATGGCGGCGGCCATGTCGTCATGGGTCATGTTGTCGAACATGATAATGTCGGCACCGGCCTCCACGGCTTCGCGTACCATGCCCAGGTTCTCGCACTCAATCTCGACCGTCGTGGTAAACGACGCATGGGCGCGCGCCATCTCGATCGCGCGCGTCACGCCACCGGCTGCATCGATGTGGTTGTCCTTGAGCATGACGGCCGTCGACAGGTTATAGCGGTGGTTGCTGCCACCGCCGATCTCGACTGCTGCCTTCTCGAAGACGCGCATGCCCGGCGTGGTCTTGCGCGTGTCGACAAGCACGGTCTTGGTGCCCTCGAGCGCGGCCGCCATCCGATGCGTGTAAGTAGCGATGCCGCTCATGCGCTGCAGGTAGTTGAGCGCCACGCGCTCGCCCGAAAGCAATACGCGCGCATCGCCGCGCACCTGGCCCACGTGGTCGCCGGCGTGCACCTCGTCACCGTCGGCAACATCAAACAGCACCGAGCTCTGCGAATCCAGCAGCTCAAAGGTGCGAGCGAACACATCCAAGCCGGCGATGATGCCATCGGCCTTGGCGATGAGCTCAACGGTAGCGGGGCGCGCCGTAGGGCACACGCTCGCCGTACTCACGTCCTCAAACGTGATGTCCTCGCGCAGAGCCTGCAAAATCAGATCATCGACGACGAGCTTCATGGTAATGGGATTCATGGTCTACTCCTCCACGGTCTGCGTGCCGGCGGCACGGGCCAAATCATCGATTGCAAGGGTCTCGGCGCTCAGGGCGCGGTGACGTCCGTCAAGCGCGGGCTCACCGGCCTGCTCCACGGTCAGCGACTCGCCGGTGCGCATACGCCAAGCAGCGCGGCGGCCCCAAACTAGGGACTCGAGCAGGCTGTTAGAAGCCAGGCGGTTCTTGCCGTGCACGCCATTGCAGGCCGTCTCGCCCGCGGCGTAGAGCTCGGGCATCGAGGTGCGGCCGTCCTTATCGACCCATACGCCACCCATAAAGTAGTGCTGCGTGGGCGTAACGGGGATGGGCTCGTCCAAGATGTCGCGGCCGTCCTCCAGGCAGCGCGCGCGAATGTTGGCAAAGTGCCCGGTCACCACATCGCGCTCGACGGGGGCAAAACTCAGCCACTCGTGCTCGGTACCGTCCTGCTTCATCTGCTCGCGAATAGCGGCAGCGACCACATCGCGCGGCTGAAGCTCGTCGGTAAAGCGCTCGCCGGCGGCGTTGAGCAAAATCGCGCCCTCGCCGCGGCAGCTCTCGCTGATCAGGAAGGTGCGACCCGGCTGCGGCGAGAACAGCCCCGTGGGGTGAATCTGCACGTAGTCCAGGTGCTCCATCTTAATGCCATGCTCCTGAGCGATGTAGCATGCATCGCCCGTGAGCTGCGGGTAGTTAGTCGAATGGTCGTACACGCCGCCGATACCGCCCGTCGCCCACAGCGTATGGCGGGCATGGATCTTAAACGGCTCGCCGGCATGCACGCCCTCGGCGGTATTTGCCAGCTCGTCGGCAGGACGAACCGAGCTGTTCTCGTCCACGGGAACGGCGACGACGCCGGTGCACACCGTGGTACCATCGCGCTCGACGGTCAGGATGTCGGTCATGGCCACGTGCTCCAGAATCTGCACGTTATCCAGCTTGCGAACAGCCTGGAGCAGCTTGGTCGTGATCTCCTTGCCCGTAATGTCGGCATGGAAGGCAATGCGCGGGCGGCTGTGCGCACCCTCGCGGGTAAAGTTGAGGCTGCCGTCGGCCTTGCGCTCAAAATCCACGCCCATCGCTAGCAGGTCGTTGATGACCGAGCGGCTCGAGCGGATCATGATGTCGACGCTCTCGCGGCGGTTCTCGTAGTGGCCGGCGTGCATGGTGTCCTCAAAGAAGGCATCGTAGTCTGAACCTTCGGGCAGCACGCAAATGCCGCCCTGCGCGAGCATCGAATCGCACTCGTCGACGGCGCCCTTGGAGAGCATGATCACGCGCGTGCTCGTCGGCAGATTGAGAGCCGCGTACAGGCCCGCTACGCCGCAGCCGGCAATGACGACGTCGCACTCCATGTCGGGGTATTGCTTGGTTTCCACAGGAATCCTCTCCCTTGAATGTGACATAAGGGACCATCCCTCATGCCACATTGTTCTAGCGTGCTGCGTACTCGAGCATACGATCGAGCGTGAGCTTGGCCTGGTCGGCAGCCTCGTCCGACACGCCGATCTGCACTTCGCCCTCGCCCGTCTCCAGGCAGCGCACGAGCTTTTCGAGCGTGATGAGGTCCATGTTGACGCAGGTGGGCTGCACCGCGGGGAAGTAGAACTTCTTGCCGATGCCCTGGCAGCGGCGCTCGAGCTCATAGAGCACGCCGCGGACCGTCACGATAATGAACTCGCTCGCGTCGGACTCCTCGGCATACTTGATGATGCCGGCGGTGGAGCCGATGTAGTCGGCCTCGGCCAGCACGTCGGCCTTGCACTCGGGGTGCGCCAGCACGAGCGCGTCGGGGTGGGCCTCCTGCGCATCGACGATCTGCTCGACGGTAATGATGTGGTGGCGCGGGCAGTAGCCGTTGTTGAGGATGACGTGCTTTTGCGGCACCTGCTCGGCTACGAAGCGGCCCAGGTTTTGGTCGGGAATGAACAGGATATGCTGCTGCGGCAGCTCGGACACGATCTTGACGGCGTTGGAGCTGGTGACGCACACATCACTCCAGCTCTTAATCTCGACCGTCGAGTTGACGTAGCAGACCACGGCAAGGTCGTCGCCATACTCGGCGCGCGCCGCGTCGACCGTCTCGCGCTTGACCATGTGCGCCATGGGACAGTCCGCGCCCGGCTCGGGCAGCAGCACGGTCTTGGTGGGATTGAGCAGCTTGGCGCTCTCGCCCATAAACTCCACCCCGCACAGCACGATGGTCTGCTGCGGCAGGCTCTTTGCTAGCTTTGCCAGGTAGAAGCTGTCGCCGACGTAATCGGCCACAGCCTGGACCTCGGGCGCCACGTAATAGTGTGCCAGGATCACCGCGTCGCGTTGGGTTTTTAGTTGCTGAATGGCCTCGACGAGCTCTGCGGGCACCAGTGCCGCGCGCTCCGTTGCCGTCGTTGCCGATGCTAGGCCGGCCGCGATATCGCGTGCAAGCTCCGACGCATCCATGTTCGCGCTCTGTGCCATCAAGGCCCCTCTCTTTTGGCGAATCTTGGGGCTTTAGTATGACACCTAGGTTTACAGCTGACAAGACAGCTGTAAACCTAGGTGTAAAGTTGAAATAAAAATTCGATCTTGGGCTGGGTCGCTTTCGAGCCGAAGCGCTATGGATAGACGATGTTGGACCTGATTTAATATTTAACCCCCTGTTTATCGCCTTAGCCGAAGGGGCGTGGGCAAAATAGGGCAAATATGAGTACTGTTACCAAACTAGTAACAGCGATTTTCCGGTCTAGAACGGCAAAGTCGCCTAATTTGGGGCTCGATCGTGGCTCTGCCGGGCGGAAATCGATGCAATTTTGGCCCGACAACACGCTTTCTAGGGCAATTTTGCTGTTACTAAAATGGTGACAGTACTCATATTTGGCATTTTTTGCCCACCGGGTTTTCGACAGGCCCAAAAACGGGCCCGGATCGCTCGATCCGGGCCCGCTGGGAACTGGCATGCGGTTAAACGCGGCGCTTCATAGTCCACGCCAGCAGCAGAGCCGCCATGCCGGCTGCAAGTACGCCACCAGCCATGGTGTACGTACCGTCGCCGACCGAAGGCAAGGCGCCCTTGCCGGTCTTCTTCTTGGACTTAGAAGTCGTGGTCGTAGTAGTCGTGGTGGTCTGGCCAGGAGCGGGCTTGGCGGCATCGGCGATGGTAAAGGTCGTCTCTGCCGTGCCCGTGGTCGAAACCACGCTCAGCTTATGCTCACCCACACCAAGCGTCTTCACGAAGCTCGTCTTGAGCGTCACGATCGTGGAGCCCTCGGTGAGCACGTAGTTCTCGGCGTCGACTTCCTTGTCGTCGACCAGCACCTTCTGGAAGTACTTGATCGGCGCGTTCGAGCGGAAGCTCAGGTCCTTGGCGGTGTCGACCGTGATCGCCTGGCCTGCGCCCTCGATAATCGTGGGTGCCAGGATCGCGATGCCCTCGGTTGCGCCCTTCTCGCCGCAAGCCGTGCACTCCTGGTGCCTCTCGCCCTTGGCCTCGGTGGTCGCCGGCTTGTCGACAACCCACTCAAAGGTATGCTCGGCCTTGTCGAGGACCTCGCCGCAGCGGCAGATATGCCAGTGGTTCTTGGCGTCGTGTGCCCAGCCGGAGCCGTCGGGCTCGTGCTTGAGCACACCCTCGACCGTCACGTTCACATCGCCCTCGACGTCCTTGAGCTCATAGGTACCGTCGTCAGCAAGCTTAACGGCCTTGCCGTTGACGTTGACGGCATAGTTCTTGCCCGCAAAGTACGCGCCGTCGATGCTGATGGCGAGCTTCGCGGAGCCGTGCCAGTCGAGCTCGGTTGCCGACGAGGTGAGCGTGTAGCCCACCTGATTACCCGGCAGCGTCACGACGAGCTTGCGGCCCGCCTTCACGGTAACCTCGGTAACGGCAGAGGCGTCGTAGTTGGCCTTAGCCTGGTAGCGCACCTCGTACACGCCGGCGGCGAGGTCCTTGAGCTCGGTCACGTCCTTGCCCACGGCCTGGTACTCGGCGGCGCCCCGAGCGCGCCACTCCATGGTGCCGTCGACGCCCGTGATCTTGCCGTCCTTCTTGCCGCTCACGGTCTCGGCCTCGGCCTGGACCACCGGCGCGTCCTGCGCGGCATTCTTGATGGAGAACTCGCAGGTCAAGCCATCGGCGGGCAGCGTGTAGTTGCCCGCGGCCTTGCCCGTCAGCTCGGCGAGGGTCGCCGTATAGGTGCCAACCTCGGTCTGGGAACCGTCAACGAATGCACCAAGGTCATCCTTGCCGATGACGTTACCAAGCTCTGCCACGGGGCAGTGCTCCTTGCCGTCGTAGACGAATTCGGTGGTACCCCACGTCACGGTAAGCAGACGCTGGTTGATGATGAACGTGCCGTCGATGAACGTAATCGCGTAGTTGGGGTTCGCACCCTCGGGCTGCGTCAGGCGCAGAGCATAGCCACCCTCGCGCACATCGTCACAGTCCTCGCGCTCGATCTCAAGCTCAAGCGTATCGTCCCCGACGAGCTCGCCAGAGGTGACCGACCACTCAAAGACGGGGTCTTTCTCGCCATAGATCTTGGAGGCGTTCTGAGCGGTGACCGTGATCGCACGCGGTTTGACCTCGAGCGTCACCTGGCCTTCGACCGTCGCACCGCCGATCAGCACCTTATAGGCAACATCCAGCACGCCGGCGTCCTTGATCTCGGGGGCAGTGGTAGACCAGGTCTTGCCGTCGTCGGTGCTGTACTCGGCCGTCGCACCCTCGGGCAGCGCCGAAGCATTGACCGTGTGATACGCGCCGTCGTATTCGCCGGTGTAACCGGAGATAGCAGCAGCCGGAATCTCCTCGGAGGCAAGGGCGTACCCGCAGACGACGCACTGACGGTGACCGAAGCCCTTCTCGGTCGCCGTGGGGGGCGTGTCGACAACCCACGTAAAGGTGTGTGCGGCCTCGTCAATCTTGCCGCCGCAAGTGCACTCGTGCCAGTGCGTATTGTCGTCGGAGATCCACTTGTCATTCACAGCCTCGTGTTTGCGCACACCCTCGACCGTCACCCTCACGTTGCCCTCGACGTCCTGGACGGTGAACTCGCCGCGTTCGTTGAGCGTCACGACTGAATCGTTGACCTTAACGACGTAGGCGGAGGGATCGGCAAAGTAGCCGTCCTCGATGCTGATAGTGAGGGTGGCAGAACCATGCCAGTCAAGCTCGGTCGCGTCAGCCGTGAGCTTGTAGCCGATCTGTTCGGCGGGTAGCGCCACAGCAAGCTTGCGGCCCGTGGCAACCGTAACCTTAGTCGCGGCGGAAGCTTCGTGGTCGTCATCAGCGTGGTAGCGCACTTCGTACGTGCCCGCGGCAAGACCGCTGAGTTCGGTCGCGCCTTCGGGCACAGCCCGATACTCGCCCGAGTCCTTGGTACGCCACTCCATAGCGGCGTCGACACCCGTGATCTTGCCGTCAGCCCTGGCACTGACGGTCTCGGCCACACCCTGGACCACCGGTGCTCCCTTGGGAGCCTTCTTGATGGAGAACTTGCACGTCAGGCCCGTTGCCGGCAGTTTGTAGTTGGCCTTGTCGGCGCCCGTCAGCTCGGTGATCTCCGCCGTGTAGGCGCCGGCCTTGACCGCAGCACCGTCGACGTACGCGGAGACGTCGTCATCGCCCATGACGTTGCCGAGTGTCGCTTGGGGGCAGTGCTTCTCGCCGTCGTAGGTGAACTCGGTGGTAGCGTCCCACGTCACGGTGAGCTCGCGCTGGTCGATGGTGAACTTGCCATCAACGAACGAAATCTCGTAGTTGGGGTTGGCGCCTTCGGCCTGCGCTGCCGTCACGGCGTAGCCGTCCTTGCGCACGGTCTCGCCGGCCTTGCGGGAGACGGTGATACCCTCAAGTGACTCGCCCTCGACGAGCTCGCCCTTGGTGACCTTCCAGCCCAGTTCGGGATCATCGTTGCCGTAGGTCTTGGAGGCATCGGATGCCGTCACGGTAACCTTGCGCGGCGTCACCACGAGCTCCGCCTCGCCCTCGATAGCCGCGCCGTCGACGGTCGCGCTGTACTTGAACGGCAGGGTGCCGACGTTCTTGATCTCGGGGACCGTGGCAGACCAAGTGACGCCACCGTCGATGCTGTACGTGACCGCCGTGCCCTCGGGCAAGGCCGAGACATCGGCAGCGTGGACCTTGCCGTCATACTCGCCGGAATAGCCGGCAACAGAGGCTGCCGGGATTACAACCTTATCGGAGGAGTTGTAGTCACAGACAGTGCAGTGCAAATGTTTGGATCCAGGCTTCTCGACCGTAGGCTTCTCGTCGATTACCCACTCGAAGGTATGCTCTGCAACGTCAATCCGCTCACCGCACGTGCAAACATGCCAGTGAGAAGAACCGTCGCTCTTCCAGCCGGTGCCATCGGGCTCGTGCTTGGCGATACCCTCAACGGTGATCGCGGTGTCTTTCTCAACCTTAGACAGTTGGTAAACGCCCTGCTCGCTGGGCTTGATGGTCTCGCCGTTCGCCTTAACGGAAAGACCCTTGGTCGCGTAATAGTCGTCCGCGACCGTAAGCTTAAGCGTCGCAGAACCGCGCCAGTCGAGCTCAGTCGCATCAGCCGTGAGCGTGTAGCCCGTCTGTTCAGCCGGCAGCGTCACCTTGAGCTTATGGCCAGCCGCAACGGCGACCTCGATGTCGGAAGAGGGGTCGTAGTTGATCTTGGCCTGATAGCGCACCTCGTACGTGCCGGCAGCGAGACCTTTGAGCTCGGTTACGTCCTTGCCCACGGCCTTGTACTCGGTGGCGCCCTGAGCACGCCACTCCATGGTGGCGTCGACGCCCGTGATTTTGCCGTCTGCCTTGCCGCTCACGGCCTCGGGCACAGCCTGAACCTTCTTCGGCGCGACCTGGGGCGCCTTCTTGATGGAGAACTCGCACGTCAGGCCCGTTGCCGGCAGCTTGTAGTTGCCCCTGTCGGCGCCCATCAGCTCGGTGATCTCCGCCGTGTAGGTGCCGGCCTTTGCCGCAGCACCGTCGACATACGCAGAGACCTCGTCATCGCCCATGACGTTGCCGAGCGTCGCTTGGGGGCAGCGCTCCTCGCCGTCGTAGGTGAACTCAGTAGTGGCGTCCCACTCCACGGTGAGCTCGCGCTTGTTAATGGTGAACTTGCCGTCTTTAAACACAATCTCGTAGTTGGGATTGGCGCCCTCGGACTGCGACGCCGTCACGACGTAGCCGCCCTTGCGCACGGTCTCGCCGGCCTCGCGGGAGACGATAATACCCTGGAGGCTCTCGTCCTCGACAAGCTTGCCCTCGGTGATCTCCCAACTCAGCGCGGGATCAGGATTGCCGTACGTCTTGAAGGCGTCCAGAGCGGAAACCGTGATCGCGAGCGGGGTGACCTCGAGCGTCACCTGACCCTCGACCGTCTCGCCGTCGATCGCGACGCGATAGTCGACCGTCACCTTGCTGGCGTCCTTGATGCCAGGAGCAACGTTCGTCCAGCTGCCGTCGGCGGCCTTGTACTCAACGACGGCACCCTCGGGCAGCTCCGAGGCATCGACAAAGTGCTCCTTGCCGTCGTACTTGCCGGAGTAGCCCTTAACAGCCAGGGCGGGGATTTCGACCGCGCCCGACTCATGGCCGCATACGGAGCACGTACCGTGCTTGGAGCCGGCCTCGGAAACCGTCGGCAGCTTGTCGGTCGTCCAGTTGTACGTATGCTCGGCGTACATCTTAATCTTACGGGTCTGCACGTTGTTGGCAGAATCCGTAGCCACGATTACATGCTCGGTGCCGGCATCGCCCTCGGCGGCCTTAGCCGTGTACTTGCCGTTCTTATCGGCCTTGAGTTCTTTGCCGTTATCGGTAACCGTCACCGTCTCGTCGCGGTCATCGAACACGTCAAACGAAACGCTCTCGCAGTAGGCATCGCCTTCATAGAGGTCATAAATGGTAGGCGCATCGGTGTCTACGTAGGCATAGGACTCTGTGTAATACCACTTATTGCCGCAAACCCTGCAGACCTTTTGACGAACGCCGTCGGCCTCAGGCGTGGCGGGCATAATGATCTCGTACTTCCACCTGCAGTTCTGCCATACCTGAGCCTTCTTGCAGTGCTGGCAAACCTTAAAGTGCGTTCCCTCATCGCCCTTTTGCCAGGCAGCATTATCGGCAACAGAGTGAGAGCCCCGCTCGATCTTAACCTCGGTATCGGCCGACATATTATGGTTGCTGTCCTCGGCATAGCGTACATAGTAAGTACCTGCCAAAAGCCCGGACAGCTTGCCGTCAGACGTTATCTTCTGATAGCTCCCGCTCGACCCGCAACGGTATTCCATCGCCTTGGTCACGCCCGAGATGGAACCGTCCTTGCTGCTGCACGTAGTCCAATTATTGCCCACAAGCCCAGCCGGCGCGTCCTGATCGGCCTTGGAAATCTTCACGGTCGCTTTGCCCGTAACGGTCAGGTAGTCAGAGGCCGTCACGCAATAATGAGTCGTATACTCGGCTGCATTGCGATAGGTCGGCTTGTCCGACGTCCAATCACCGCCGTCTTCACGGTACTCAATCTTCATATCCGCCGGAACGGGGTCATTCTTAACGTTGACCGTAATGCCGTGCTTTTCGCCGTCATAGGTACCCTCAAAACCGGTGAACTCGAGGTCGAAACGCGCAACGTCAACAATCTCCCACTTGAGCGTCAAAACGTTTGAGGTACCGCCATCGGTCGTAAAGTTGCCCTTACCGATGACAATGCACTCGTATTGTCCCGGCTCGGTCTGCTTCAATCCGGATTCACTTCTAGCGTCGAGCACATAATCCTTGCCCTCAACGAGATCGACCCACTCGTCGGCACCATTCTTGAACTTTGCGCTTTCAACGACAGGCTGATGCTCCTTGCCGTCATAGGCATACTTGCCCGCGCCCTTACCGCCGTCTTTAAGGGTGAACTTATAGTTTTTATTCCTTACCAGGCGACGCTGCGAAATCTCGAAAGCCTTCTTGCCCTCGAGCGTCTGACCAGAGGCAGTCGTAAAGCTCGTAACGACATAGTAGTAGCCAGCGTCCGTCGGGGCGTCCTTGAGCTTGGTACCGTTCTGATACGCCTCGGCATCATCCTGGGACTTGCACTGGTACCACGTGAATTTATCGCTAGCTGTCACACCCATCTGCTCTAGATTCCACGCGCCATCTTTATTCAAAGCAATCTTGACCGGGCAACCGTCGTAGACAAGCTCGGTGCTCTGAGAGCTCGTTGCCTTAGACATGGAAAGCTTGTACGTGGCCTTCAGGTATTTTTTGACCTCACCGTTCTCGTCCTTGCCATATTCGCACTCACTGTTGCGGAACGGGCCCACGCACGATGCCTTAACGCCCAAACCGTCAGCCTCGACCTTCCACTTATGTTGATGGATGCTCTCGCGGAAGGTAAGGTCACCGTTGAGGTTCACGATCTCGTATTTATCGGAGTTGTCGTCGTTCTCGGACGAGCCGTCCGGCACAACACCTTCGATCTTGTTAGATTCACAGCTGCCAAGGACACGCGACTTTACGCCATTACTGTCCGCAGTCTCCTCAATCGAGATCCAAACATTGTCTCCAAAGCCTCCGCGTACGGAGAAGTCAGACGCGATGTTCAGCGCCGGGACGTTGGCATCAACACTCTTTTTCTTCGGGACATACAGACTCTTGGCGGTTCCCGTAGCTTTATCAGCTTCAGTGTACTTGTCGCCATAATTAGTATCGCCGGCGTGACTGTTCTTCCAGTAGCTCGCGATTTCCGGCGATCCGTTGAGGGTAAGGGTTCCGGCGGCGTATACCACGCACGTATTGCCGCGTGCGCCATAGCGTTCAATCGTGCCACCGTTTATGTTGCAGCGAGCGCTTCGTGCAACATTAAGGGCATCGACTGTCAAAGTGTTGTCGGCCGAGCTCGAACGCGTGCTGTGGAAGTTGCTCATCGTGCAGCTGTTGAGGTTGACCGTAGCGTTGGTGACGCCCATCACGCCTGCAACGGCGCACTTTCCAGTCTCCTGAACCTGTGCAAACTCAGTGGTCTCTTCAACCGTCGGATATTTATTATTGGTCTGCCAAATGCCGCTGTCGGCATCGGAACCAAACCGGCAGTTCTCGAACGTCGCAGTCAGCCTCGAAGCGACGTCCGAATTCACGCCACCACGGGGATTGCCCACAATTGAAACTGCACCGTTGTAGTCGCCAGACGTATTCCAGAACGCACAGTCAGTAAACGTAGCGTTGAGCTTATTAATATTCCCCTTGCCGTCATCGGAGAAGCTGCTACGGAACAGGCGGACCGGCACAGCATATTCAAGAATACTGTATGGGGAAACCTCACCCAAAGAGTTGTGCGACTTGCCAGCATAGTCCCTAATCATCAGCTTACTGAAATTTGCAGACAGCTTTCCCTTGGTATTGCCCAGGGAAATCGCAGGTACCTTTTGCTCGTACTTGCTGCCATACGAGAGAATGAAATTCTGCGAGCCGTCGCCAACCCCCAGGCCAACCGAGATGTCGCCCGATGCCTTTTTGTAGCCACCGCTGTAATAGCGGTCGGTCAAAAAGCCGCTTACGGACTCAAATTGCTTTTGATTTCTATGGAAGCTGACGCACGGATTGTTGACGCCGATGAACTCGATATTGCTGCCCTGCTTGATGTTGAACAGCCATCGAGTTTGCTCAACCCGCCAGTTAGTCTTATCGTTCACGTAGACCGTACCATCGATGTAGATCCTCACAGGATTAATCCGAGACGCATCCGGCGCGTCGATGGTGTAACCCGAAGATGGCGTGACCTCACCCTCAGCCGTCTTAAGTACGTAACTGCCCGGCTCGGTGATTTGGACGGGTTCGTTGTTGGCCTGCTTAAGCGACAGCACATCCGCCCTCACCCCGTCGGGCATGACCTGCGTCTCGGCGCTTGCCACCGCCGGCGTCGCCACGAGCGCGCATGCCACGGTTGCGATACCCAGCAGACGCGTCAACGCAGCGCGCATCCCCATCTTCTTCTCCTTCATCGTTCAGCTCCCTTACCCCTATGCTTTCGCGATGTCCGATATCGCTTGGCGCGGCCGGCATGGTCCCTCGCCAGCCGCCAGCTCAAATTGACATATATATCCACCTGGCATTGTGCAACCGCATGTTTTGACACCCCGCCGCTCGGCGCGAGTTGCGTACCGTGGGGCGCAAATGGAACGCACCCCCGCGAGTGGCGCGTGCACGATGTGGCAAAATCGAGGTACTAAGGGGGCCCAATATGCTCAAAATCATCGCCTGCGACGACGACGTCGCCTTTCTAGATAACCTGCACCGCATGATCAACCGCTGGTCGGCCGAGACGGGTACGGCGGTCGATGTTGCACTCGTTACGCGCGGCGAAGACCTGCTGGCACGCCATGCCGCATCGCGCGCCGACATTATCATGCTCGACATGATCATGCCGCTCGTCAACGGCATGGACACCGCCCGCGAGCTGCGCCAATCCGATACCGCCGTGCGCCTGGTGTTCCTCACCTCATCGCCCGAGTTCGCGCTTGAGTCCTACGAAGTCCGCGCCTTCGACTACCTGCTCAAACCCGTGACCTACGAGCGCGTGGCGCAATTGCTCGACGAGCTGTCGAGCCTGCGTCCGGCAGCGACCGACGAGCTCGTCATCAAGACGTCCTTTGGCTACCATGCCCTGCGCCTATCCGATATCGAATATGCCGAGGCTCGCAACAAGCACGTGATCTTCCACCTGCGCGATGGCCGCGATATCGAGGCGCTCGAGCCGTTCCGCAGCATCGAGGACCGACTGGCCCAAAACGCGACCTTCTTTAAGTGCCACCGCAGTTACCAGGTCAATCTGCGCAACATCGACCACTTTAACCGCACGGAAATCGTCATGCGCTCGGGCGCGTGCATACCGCTCGCGCGCAGCTGCAAGCAGGGATTCCAAGACGCCTACTTTGCGGTGCGGTTCGAGGGCGGGAGACGCTGATGCTTTCCTCGGCAGAACTGGTACTTTGGGCAATCCACCATGCGACGACGTTGCTCTTTGGCGTCTTTGCCTCGGCGGCTCTGTGCGGTGTCGAGATCAACGGCCGCCATTCGCTCGAACTGGTGGGGGTCGGCGCCGTAACCGGATGTGCATTCGGCCTCGCCAATGCCGTCGGCGGCGAGCTTTTCGCCCGACAGGCCTATCCACTCGTCGTGCATCTGCCGCTTGTCGTCTACCTGTGCGTACGCTATCGCCTAAGTCCGCTGCTCGCCATCCTGGGCGTTACCAGTGCCTACCTGAGCTGCCAGTTTAGCAACTGGATGGGCATCGCCGCATTCGCCGCCACCGATTCGCAGGTCGCGTACTACGCGGCGCGCATCATCACCACGCTCGGCGCCTTTGCCGTCTTATTGCATTGGGCAAGCGACATTGGCCCCCGCCTGGCGATCAAAAGCCCCACCGAGCTGGAAATTCTGCTCATCCTGCCGCTCGTCTACTACATCTTCGACTACGCCACCAACGTCTATACCACGCTCTTCCACTCGGGCTCGGTGGTAACCGTTGAGTTTTTGGCGTTCGCTCTCTGCGCCTTCTACCTTATGTTTCTTGCCGTCTACCTTCGCGAATACGAAGCAAAGGAAATCGCCGAGCGCGAGCGCTGGATGCTCGCGACCCGCGACAACGCGGCCATCAAAGAGCTCGAAGCCTGGCGCCAGTCCGGACGCGAGCTCTCGGTTCTCCGTCACGACATGCGCCACTACCTGCGCGGTCTAGCGGCCCTAATCGAAGAGGGTCACACCGATGAGGCACTCGAGCGCATCGACGCGCTCTGCGAGACCAACGACCGCACCGCCGTGCGCCGCTACTGCGCCAACGAAACGGTCAACATTGCGCTCTCGTCGCTTTCCGCGGACATCAACGCGCACGGCATCACCGCCGACCTGCGCGCCGCCGTGCCCGAAACCGTCCACGTGGGCGATGTCGATCTATTCAGTGTGGTATCGAACGCCCTGGACAATGCCATCGCCGCGGCGAGCGCCGCCCCCGAAGGCGAGCGGTTTGTCGACCTGGACCTTCGCTACGAAGACGGTCAGCTTCTATTGCTGGTTTCCAACACGTTTGGCCGTGCGCCGCACATGGTCGACGGCATGCCCGTGGCTCAGCACACTGGGCACGGCTTTGGCACCAAGAGCATTAAGCTTGCCGTCGAGCGCATGAACGGCAACTGCCAGTTCCGCATTAACGGCGACCGGTTTGAGCTGCGCGCCGTGATGTAGGGGCCGCCGCCAGCCTCGCTACAGCGGTGCAGCCGCCGGGGTCAGCTGCTTAATGTAGGCCCACATGCGCTGCTTGGCGGCCTTGTCGGTGAGCGCCGCCTCAAAACCGTCGAGCGCCAGCACGCGGCGCCCCTGCACATGGGCGACCAGGCCGGGCTTGAGCATGGCGGTGTCAAAGTCATCAATCGCCACAAGCATATCGGCATAGGTCTCGCGCATGACATCGGCCGCACTGTTGTCCAGCAGCAGCACCGCCTCGGGGTCCAAGGTCTCCAGCGCCTCGCGGAACAGGTCACACGTCAGGGCATCGCCCGCCGCGACCGCTCCGTCGCCCGCGCCGGCGACGCTTGCCAGCACGCAAAAATCCTCGGGGGCATATCCGATGGCGCCGAGCGCCTTGCGCAACGCGGCGCCATCCGCGCCGGCGGCCAGCTCGCCGCCCAAGCACTCGGCTTCATCCAAATCGCCTTTGACCAGCACAATCGGCGAGCACGCGTTGCCCGCGATACGCACACCGCGATCTGCAAGCGACGCGAGCTCCTGCTCGGTCGCCCGAGCGATAGCTTCTTTTTTCTGGCTTTGTGACGTGGGCATGCGCTCTCCAATCGTTTGCGTGCCCACCATTATATAAAAGAGCCGCCCGCGAGTGGTTGCTTTGCGAGCCGCTGGGTATAAGCACGGTCGTACTGATTTTTACGCGGCTGAGCCGCGTCGCATTATGGAGGTCACCATGGCTGACATTAAGCAGATTACCCCCGAGAACTTCGACGCTGTCGTCAACGATAGCCTGCCCGTACTGGTTGATTTTTGGGCCCCGTGGTGCGGCCCCTGCCGCTCGCTCTCGCCCATCGTAGACGAGGTTGCCGACGAGCTGGCCGGCAAGCTGGCTGTGGCCAAGTGCAACGTCGACGACAACCAGGACCTGGCCATGAAGTTTGGCGTCATGAGCATCCCCACGCTAATCGTCTTTAAGAACGGCGAGGAGGTCGACCGCTCGGTCGGCGCCTTACCCAAGGCAAGACTTCAAGCACTGCTGGAGAAACATCTGTAATACGCTTGTTACTTGTCTGCCGTCCATGAGCGGTTTCGCACCGCTCGCCGGAGTGCCAAACGCAAGGCACGCGACCACGGATAGTATGGTAGACACAAACAGCCCCCAGTGAACGGGTGCGGGTCAGACGGACTCGCACCCGTTTTCTTATGCGACGGCGCCCAAGGCGGGCGTAGTAGAATCTGAACCACCATATTGCCCCGTACAAAAGGAGACTCCCCATGCATGACGTCGGAATGAACATGAGCCAGCTTGCCATGAGCGTCAAGCAGGTCGACGACACCATTGAGCTCGCTCACGAGTGGAGCCATCAGCTGCTGCATGCGACCGAGAACTTTGACATGGAGCGTATTGGCGCCAAACTCGAGGCCGCCATGTCTGCGCTGCACGAGGCGCACGATGCGCTCGAGGGCTACGAGGAGGCCATCGAGGCAGATCACAACTCCGTCGGCTCCGTGAAGCTGGTGTAACGTGGCCGAGCACGAGCACGAGCACGATCACGGTGTGGACGACGACGCGAGCTGCCGCTGCAGCGGCTCCAGCTCCGAGCTGGTCCGCTTTTCGGTCACCGCGCCCGACGACCTGCTGCGCCGCTTTGACGAGCAAATCGCGCGCCGCGGTGACGTGGCCAACCGATCCGAGGCCGTACGCGATCTGATTCGCGCCTCGATCGCCAAGGAGCAGATGCGCACGCCCGACGAGCAGGTCATCGGTTCGCTCACCATGATCTATGACCACCATACCGGCGATCTGACGCGCCGTCTGGACGAGGTGCAGCACGACTACACCGACGAGATCGTCTCGACCATGCACGTGCATCTGGACCACCACAACTGCCTGGAGATTCTGGCGCTCAAGGGTCGCGGCGAGCGTGTCTACGAGCTGGCCGACCGCCTGCTGGGCCTGCGCGGCGTTAAGCACGGCGAACTCACCTGCGCCGCCACCAAGCAGAGCCTGGGGCTGTAACGGGATTTCCCGCAGCGCACCTGCCAAAAAGGGACAGGTTTCAACGAAGGAGGGTCGCATGCGACATGTGCATATCCATGTAACGGGCATTGTGCAGGGCGTTGGCATGCGGCCATTTGTGTATCGCGAGGCTATGGCGCATGGTATTTGCGGCTGGGTGCTCAACGCGGGCGATGGCGTGCACATCGAGGCGCATGCTTCGGTCGAGGCACTCGACGGATTTGTCGCCGCGCTGTCGGAGCACGCGCCGGCCGCGGCCCGCGTTGAGCATGTCGCTGTTGCAGACCTGGAGTCCCACGTTTGGGATACCGACGATGAACAGGCCTTTCGTATCGTAGCATCGCAGGATCAGACCATGCACACGACGCTCGTCTCCCCCGATATCGCCACCTGTGACGACTGCCTGCGCGAGCTGTTCGACCCCGCCGACCGACGCTATCACTACCCCTTTATCAACTGCACCAACTGCGGGCCGCGCTTTACCATCATCCGGTCGCTGCCTTATGACCGAGCGGCCACGTCGATGGATTGCTTTCCCATGTGCCCCAAGTGCGCCGCAGAGTATGGCGACCCGCTTGACCGGCGCTTTCACGCACAGCCCGATGCCTGCTTTGACTGCGGGCCACATATTACCTGGCGCGAGGCGGCGGGCGACATGGAGCTCGAGGGCTCGGGGGTGACACCAGCCGTCGGCAGCACGCGCGAAACCAGCGATGCCATTATTGACCGCTGTGTCGAACTGCTGGCCAGCGGCGGTATTGTCGCCATCAAGGGCCTGGGCGGATTCCATCTGGCCTGCAACGCCGACAATGAGCAGGCGGTGGTCGAGCTGCGCCGTCGCAAGCGCCGCAGCAACAAGCCGCTTGCCGTTATGGTGCGCGGCCTTGCCGATACTGAACGCCTGTGCCATGTCGACGACGCCGAGCGTGGCTTGCTAACCGGTAGCATCCGCCCCATCGTGCTGTTGCGCCGGCGTGCTGCTGGCGAGGAAGATTCCCCCGATGCCCTTACACTCGCGCCATCCGTCGCGCACGATCTACCCGAGCTCGGCGTCATGCTCCCCTATACACCGCTTCAGCATCTGCTGCTTGCAGCTGCCGCGTCGCATGACATGCACGCGCTGGTCATGACCAGCGGAAACCTGAGCGAGGAACCTATCGAAACTGATGACGGCCTTGCCTGGGAACACCTCGTTGCCGCCGGCATTGCCGACGCGCTGCTCGGCAACGACCGTGCGATCCTCTCGCGCTACGACGACTCCGTGGTGCGCCTGGTCGACGGCGCCGTTATGCCCGTGCGCCGCGCTCGCGGATATGCACCTCGGCCGTTGCCGCTGCCGGCACTCGACGGCACTGCACCCTGCGTGCTCGTCTGCGGCCCACAGCAAAAGGCCACGATTGCGCTCACGCGCGAAGGGACGAACGGCGAGGCAACCTGTTTTGTGTCGCAGCATATCGGCGATGTCGAAAACGGCGCGACCTTCGATGCCTGGAGCGCCGCCCGCATACGTCTAGAAAACCTCTTTGATCTGACGCCCGCCGCCTTGACATGCGACATGCATCCCAGCTATCTGTCGAGCCAGTGGGCGCGCGAACAGGCACGGGAGCACAATCTGCCGCTTATCGAAGTCCAACATCATCATGCGCACATCGCGAGCGTAATGGCCGAGGCCATCGCCGCGGGACAGCTTGCAACCGACGCGCGCATCCTCGGCATCGCCTTTGACGGCACCGGCGCCGGCACCGATGGGACCATTTGGGGCGGCGAGTTTCTTGTTGCCAGCCTTGGCGGCTTTGAGCGCGCCGCGCACCTGCGCACCTGGGCGCTCCCCGGCGGGGCGGCCTCCGTGCGCGACGCCCGGCGCAATGCCTTTGCCCTGCTCAGTGAGCTCGGCCTGCTCGAGCACCCGGGTGCCGCTCGGCTTTTGGACAGCCTCGACGAGCAAACGCGCAGCGTGACAGCCACCATGATCGAGCGCGGCATCAACAGCCCGCGCACCAGCAGCATGGGGCGTCTCTTTGATGCCGCAGCAGCGATTCTGGGCATCTGCGACAAGGCAACCTACGAGGGCGAACCCGCCATAGAACTCGAAGCCGCCGCCTGGCGCGCGCTTGACGGTAAGCCCGTTCGTCTCGACGGCAATCATACAGGCGTATTCACGTCTGCCGACGACTCCCCCATCTTGGACCCCCAACCGCTCATCGAAGCTCTTCTGAATGGAATCGAGGCAGGCGCGCCGGCCGACCGGCTCGCCCTCGGGTTTCACATCGCCATTACGCACGCTACGACCCACATCGCACGCGAGATCTGTGAGCGCGAAGGCCTCGATACCGTCGCGCTCTCGGGCGGTGTGTTCATGAACCGGCTTTTGCTTCAGCTCCTTACCCACGAACTCAAAGACGCCGGTCTTGCCGTCTTGGTCCCCCACGCCGTGCCCGTCAACGACGGCTGCATCGCCTACGGTCAGGCCGCCATCGCTCGCGCTCGCCTCGCGCAGACAGCATCGCGATAGGCTGTTTTGCCAGCCTGCGCGCCGCCGTCTCACAGGTGTAACGCGTTTGCTCGTGACTCCCGCGAGCGCTACCATCAACTGATGGGTAATTAGGCGCCTATCCAGCGCAAAACGTATAAAAGGGGAACATTATGTGCCTTGCCGTTCCCGGTAAAGTGGTCAAACGCGACGACGACCTTAAGGCGACCGTCGACATGATGGGCATCGAGCGCCCCGTTTCGCTGCGCCTCGTGCCGACGGCACAGGTAGGCGACTATATTCTCGTGCATGCCGGCTTTGGCATTCAGATTGTCGACGAGCAGGAAGCCCAAGAGACACTCGAACTCGTCAATACCATGGCCGAGCTGGCCGAAGAGGACCAGCTCGCCACCAACCCGGCCGAGGCATACTAGTGGCGGCGGCGCAGCCGGTTCGCTCCGGTATCGACTTTTCGGCATTTCGCGACCCCAAGCTGGCTCGCGAGCTCATCGATCGTATTCACGAGCTTGTCGGCAACCGCAGCATCAACCTTATGGAAGTCTGCGGTACGCATACCGTGAGCATTGGCCGCTATGGCTTTCGCTCCATTATGCCGACGGGACTCAAACTGCTAAGCGGCCCGGGATGCCCCGTTTGCGTCACCGCCAACCGCGACATCGATCACGCAATCGCGCTTTCCAACATGGACGGCGCCATCATCACCACCTTTGGCGACATGATGCGCGTGCCCGGATCGTCCACCTCGCTTGCCGCGCAAAAGGCGGCGGGGCGCGACATCCGCATCGTCTACTCTCCGCTCGACGCACTCGACATTGCCGAGCAAAATCCCGAACGCCGGGTCATCTTTATGGGCGTCGGCTTTGAGACCACAACGCCCACCATTGCCGCCGCTATCCTGGAGGCCGACGCGCGCGGGCTCCAGAACTTCTCGGTCTACTGTGCTCACAAGACTACGCCGCCGGCTCTGCGTGCGATCTCCAACGACCCCGAGACGACCATCGACGGGTTTATCCTGCCTGGTCACGTCGCTACCATCACAGGCCTGGCACCCTTCGGGTTTTTGGTCGATGAGTTCGAGACCCCCGGCGTGGTCACCGGGTTTGAGCCGGTCGATATCTTGCAGGGCATCTGCATGCTGGTCCAGATGGTTGTCAAGCACAGGCCCGCAATCGACAACGCCTACCGCCGTGGCGTCAACGCTGACGGCAATCCCGTAGCGCGCCAGCTGGTCGAGCAGGTGTTTGAGCCGTGCGACACCACGTGGCGCGGGCTGGGACCGATTGCCAACTCGGGTCTTTCCATCCGACCCGAGCTCGCGCGCTTTGATGCCGGCGCCCGCTTTGACGTGCCCATTGAGGCGACGGTCGAGCCGCGCGGGTGCCGCTGCGGCGACGTGCTGCGCGGTGCCATCACGCCGAGCGACTGCCCATTGTTTGGCCGCACCTGCACGCCCGAGCACCCCGTCGGCCCGTGCATGGTGAGCTCCGAAGGCAGCTGCGCGGCGTACTTTAGATACCGCGACTATTAGGTTCCGCCGTTCTAGCGAACGGCGGACCGGTCGACGCTGCGCCCCACCCATATAATTCCACCCACGATTGGAGTTTTCGATATGTCCCGTACTGCCACCGATAGCACTGTCCTGCTGGGCCACGGCTCCGGCGGCCAGATGATGAAGCGCATTATTGATGAGGTCTTTCTGGATGCCTTTGGGTCGCCCGAGCTGCTTGCGGGCAACGATTCCGGTGTCGCCGCGCTGCCCGCAAGCGGGCGAATCGCCATGTCGACCGACAGCTTTGTGGTAACGCCGCAGTTCTTCCCCGGCGGCAATATCGGCCGCCTCGCCGTATGCGGAACCGTCAACGACGTCGCGACCTCGGGCGCTAACGTGCGCTACCTGTCGTGCGGCTTTATCCTCGAAGAGGGCTACCCCATGGACAAGCTGCGCCAGATCGTGCAGACCATGGCCGAAACGGCGCGCGAGGCGGGCGTGAAGATTATCACCGGCGACACCAAGGTGGTCGAGCGTGGCGGTGCCGACGGCGTCTACATCAATACCGCCGGCGTGGGCGAGGTGCCCGCGGGCGTGGCGCTCAGCGGCGCCAACTGCCGCCCCGGCGACGTCATCCTGGTCTCAGGCACGCTAGGCGACCACGGCATCGCCATTATGAGCCAGCGCGAGGGCTTGGCGTTTTCGAGCGCGATTGAAAGCGACGCCGCACCGCTCAACCACCTGATTGCCGATGTGCTTGCCGCAGCACCCGACACACGCTGCTTCCGCGACCCCACGCGCGGCGGCCTGGCATCCACGCTCAACGAGTTTGCCCAGGCCAGCGGCGTTGCCATGGAGATCGACGAGAATGCCGTGCCCGTGCGCCCCGACGTGCAGGCCGCCTGCGAGATGCTCGGCTACGATGTGCTGCAGGTGGCAAACGAGGGCAAGGTGGTTGCCGTGGTGCCGGCCGAGCAGGCCGATACCGCGCTGGCCGCCATGCGCGCCGCCCGCTACGGCGAGAATGCCGCCATTATCGGTCGCGTGCTGCCGCTTGCCGAGGACACCCGCCCCGCCGTGCGTGTACGCACCGGCTGGGGCTCGACCCGCATCCTCGACATGCTCGTGGGAGAGCAGCTGCCTAGGATTTGCTAGCGGCTGCTCTGCAAGCTGCCCAGCATCCGGCCACAATCGGCCCGCCCATTTTCACTGGGACGTTGCCCCACTCAAACTGTGGGGAGATGGAAGGGCCCTCCTGCCGAGCTAATCGGCAGGAGGGCCCTTCGCTTTGCAAGACCATACTCCTTGCAGTATTTACCTGGTAGGCAGAGGCTCGCTACGCCGCGCGGCGTTTGGTGTAGACAAACCAGCCGCCGACGGCCCCGATACCGACGATGCCCACGGCAACACCGGCGATGGCAAAGCCGTTCGAGCCCGCGTCCGCAGCCTTGTTAGCGGCGCCGGCGCTCAACGCGGCGGTCTTGCCGGACGTGCCCGACTTTTTGCCGCTCTTGTCTGTCTTGCCGGCGACGGAAGACTCCGTCGAATCCTTCTTGCCGGATTCGGCCTCGGCCTTGGAATCGCCAGCTGCCTTGGCGCCCTCGCTCGAGGAAGCACCGGCCATCTTGGCGGCCACAGGAGCCATTACGCCCGCAAAACCGGCGGTCCCGTTGCCGGCACCGCCGTCCGACCCGGCACCCGGCGTCAGGACGCCCGGCGCCACCGTGGGCTTCTGCGGGTCCTTGCTGCTCGAGCCCTTGCCCGCCGTCACGGCCGTCTTCCAGGCAATCGTCTCTCCCGAGGAGACACGATACGTCGTGAGCGCGCGGAGCGCCTGCTCGGTCGCCATGGCGTTGGCCGCGCCGCCCTTGCTGTGCGCATAGCCGTTGCCGCCGTCCACGCGGTACAGGTCCAGCGCGCAGACCACGTTGGTCACGGCATTTGCAAACCCGTTAACGGGGTTGGCCGGGTCACGGTCGAGCGAAAGCAGCGCGAGGATCACCTGGGCATTGGCCTCGGCAGAACCGAAATCACAGATACCCGCGCTCATCTTGCCCTTGAGGTAGGAGAGGCCGTTCTCGATGGCAGCATCGACCTTGGTGTCGCCCTCATAGGGCGCCACGGCCTGGATCGCCATGGCCGTCAGGTCCACGTCGCCCAGACGCGTACCCTCCACGGCGTCGTCGCTGCCGAGAAGCTCGCAGACGGCGTCCGCGAGGCTCGCGCGCGTCCAGGCAGAACCGGCGGGTACATCCGAGCCGCTCGCATTAAGCGCCATCAGCGCAAAGATCTTCTCGTTGGCGCGCGTCATATCGGTGCGGCTGCAGATGAGCTCGACCAGGTTGACGCCGTCATAGTCGGTGATGTCCTCGCCGATGGCGGAGAGGGCCAGCGCCACACGCTCGGTCTCAGTCAGAGCGCAGGTCGCACTCCCCCACTCGGCCTTGTGCTCGGCCAGCGAGGCGCGGTAGTTGTCGAGCAGCTTGGAATCGATCTTGCGGCCCGCCTTGGCAAAGTCGTAGATCTCCCACTCGTCGCCGTACTGGAAGGCGTCGGAGCTGCGGCGCACGTCGATGAACGCAGCGGCAGCATCGATGCCCGCCGAGGCGGACTCACTCGTGGCGGGGCTCGCGGCCACACCGGCCACGGTGATGGTAAGCGTCACGGGCTCGGCACCGGCGGTCGTGTCCACCGGCGTACCCGTCGCGACTACCGTGCCGGCCGAAAGCGCAGTCACCGTATAGTCACTCGAGGCCACGTACAGGCCGTCATCGGGAGCGCCGTCGACGTGCTTCCAGGCGCCCTTCTCGATGCGGTCGATGCCCACGATACCCGAGGCGTCCTTGCCGTCGAGTGTCTTGAACGTCCAGGTGAGGCCGGGCTCGGTCACGCTCCAGCCGTCCGCGTCGTTTTTACCGGTAAAGGTCAGGTCGAGCTTTTGCGCCGAGCCGGCCTTGAGGTAGAGGCTGTCCGTGCCGGCCGTCACGCTCGCAAGCGGATTTTGGTAAGCATAAGTCACGTCGCACGACGCGCTGATGACCTTGCCATCGGCGTCCGTGTCGGGCAGCGTCGCGGTAAACGTGGTGGTGCCAGCCTTGTACGCCGTGTAGCCGATCTCGCCCGCGGTGGCGTAGGCCGCCATGGCAGGATCGCTGCTCGTCACGGTAAAGTTGTCGCGGTTGGTGGCGTTGTCGGGCGCCACCACCGGGCGTGCGTGATCGGTCAAAAACGCGCCGCGCTCGGAGAGCGGGTTGCGGCCCTGCAGGTAGACGGTGGCGCCGTCCTCGTTATAGCCCATCGAGATGGACGTGGCGGCCACGGCTTCTGACGTCAGCGTCACGCTCTTGGAGCCAGCGCCCGCAGATGCGACGTCGCGCGGGGTAACGGTGATCGTGGCACTGCCGGCATGCTTGAAGTAAAAGCAGGCCGAGTAGTCGTTGCTGTAGATGGTCGTAGAATCGCTCGAAGCAAAGTGGAAGCGGCTGAACGAAACGGGCACGTACTTGTCCTTATCGGCGTCGACGTAATGCACGCGCACCTCGAGGTTGCGCACCTCGGAGCCCTGGACGGTAGCCGCGCCATCGGTCACGTCGCTCACGGTGCCGTCGGAGGCACGATACCACAGCTCAAAGTCGTCGAACTGCTTGGCCTTGGCCTTGATCTTGATGGTAGCCACGGTCTGCTCAGAGCCATCGACCTTGTGCTCGGTGGCGGTCACCGTGCCAGTAGCGTTGTCGTAGACGTAGAGCTCGCCCGTGGACTCGTTGATACCGATGTTGCCGCGGTTGGCGTCATCGGTGCCCCAGGTGATGGTGCTCGTGGCCGGGACGCCCTTAAGTGCAAAGACGCCAAGTTTGCGGTAGGCGTCCACAGCATCAGGCGAAACCTCGAGCATATGGTCGGCAACTGTCTGGCTGGTGCCGTCGTTGGCCGTGAAGCTCACGGTGTAGGCGTCGTCGGGCGTGGTGTCCTCGGGTGCCTGGTAGCTGTTGCCCGAGCCAAAGACCGGCGTGCCATTTTTATCGATACCCCAGCTGCTGCCGTTGGCGCCGCAGTTGGCGTTGATGAGATCGGCGAAGGCATCGGTGGCCATGTCGGCGGGGTCGACGGCATAGGAGTTGACGAGCGCCGAGGCGGGAGCGTCCATCTTGTTGGTGAGGAATGCGCCCCAGTAGGTGTTGACGAGCTGGCCCGCGCTATAGGTCGCGAACAGCGCGCCCGCCGTGCCCTCGGAGGTCGACACGCAGTTGGACACGATGCCGCCGTCGAGCGTACGCGCAAAGCCCGCGACGCCCTTGCCGGTCACGCTCGTGGAGCAGTTGAGCACGGCACCCTGAACCTTGTTGCCCAGGGGGCCGAACGCCTTGCCGTCCGTCGCCTGCTTGAGTTCACCGGAAAACGAGATGTTCTGCACCACGCCCGTGGAGACAACGCCGTCCATGAGCGACTTCACGCCGCCGCCGTTGGCGAAGGTGATGGTGTGGCCCTGGCCGTCGAGTGTGCCCGCAAGTATGCCCATGGGGGCAAAGAAGTACTCGTCATCGATGGTAATGTCGTTGTCGAGAACGTAATAGGCGTCGGCGTCGGCGGGTTTGAACTTGTTTTCGAGGTCGCTCTGCGAGCTCAGGTGCACTACATTCTGCGGCTGAGCCACGGGCTCGGTGGGCTTGGGCTTCTCGAGCGCGGCAATGGCATCGGTGAGCGTCTTGGTTGCGGCGTTGACCTCGGCCTGCTTGGCGTCATCGTTGGCGTAGACGTCTTGAGCGCTCACAAGGGCCTCAGCGAGCTTCGACCAGCTCTCGGCCGTGTAGTCGTTCTCGATCTTGGCGTTGGCATCGTCAATCGCAGCCTTGAGGGCATCCTTGTTCACAACAGCCGCAGCGCCGCCCGAGATCAGCACAGGCAAACCGCCCTGCGCAGACCAGGTAAAGCCGGTGGCAGGGGCATCGGTGTTGAGCTTATCGACCGAGGCCTGGGTCTTGAGGTCGTCGACAGAGATTTTGTTGCCAAAGGAAGAATCGACCTTGTAGCCGCACGCCTGATCGCCCGCAGTGAACAGATTGTTGGTCACGGTGCCAGACTGATACCAGGCAACGAGGCCGTAACCGCCAAAGGGCATGCCGCTGAGGCTGCCGGCGTAATACGAGTTGAGCACCGAACCGCCATCGAGCTTGCCTACAAGACCGGCAGCGTCAGCGAAAGTCCAATTGTCGTCAGAGGGGCTTGCCGTCGACCAGCACATTTGCACGGTACCCGAGCATGTGGTGGCGATAGGACCGTCGGTGCCAGAAATCGTCATCGAACCCGTCACGCCCAGATTCTGTACCGTACCAGCCACGCTCTTCGCCAGCGCCTTGCCGTTGAGCACGATGCTGTGGCCCTGGCCATCGAGCGTACCGGCCACGGTCTCGATCTGTTGGCCAGCCTCAAGGCTGATATTCGCCGCGAGCTTCACGACAGCCCCGGCCTCGATGGTGGTGGGCAGCTCATCGGCAAAAGAGACCATCACGGTCTCGCCGGCCTTGGCGACGCGCGCGCCGCGTGTCTGCTGAGCATCGGCATCCTCGTCGTCGACGTCCGCCGCGGCGGCATTCTGCCCGTTCGCACCCAGCACGGCGGCAAGCCCCTCATCGGCAGACGGAGCAACGTCGGATCTTGCCTCGTCCGCCGACGCCTCGGCGCCTTCAACACCCGTCCGCTCGTCCGCAGTGAAACTCGACTCGTCGGCATTCTCGGCAGCATCCGCCTGCTGCGAGGCCTGGGTCTGCGCCTGCACAGCGATCTCTGCCACGCCCTCGGCAAATGCCGACGTACCCGGCATCGACCAGACGAGCAGCACCGAGAAAGCAGCGGCTCCCAGGCGCTTGAGCATAATGTTGTTTCGCGTCACCCGTTCTCCTTCTTTCGCGAACCTGCAATAGAGCCATGGCGAAGAAGGCGGGAGAGGCGATACCCCGGCAGCACAAAGGCGCACGTCAGCCACCCTATCGGCAGCAAAACGCACGCTCAGCAGCACCCCTTGTAGACCGGAATCCAGCGGCAAACAGAGAGGCCCTCGGTTTCGAGAAGAGCGCGGGCAGGTAATCTGGCTCGCGGGCGCGCCCGCACACAGTAACCGCCTTGCTCGGGATTCTCACCCGATTCCCCTTTATGCGCTCGCGCGCACCCGTACTCCGGCTTCTATTTTTTAACGGAGGAAGTGTACGTTACCGCAGGTAAATCGGTCAATGCGCTACACAAAAAACCGCCATGCCCGAGCCATATGGCTCCCGGATGACCACCTATAGGCAACCCATATCGCCACTAGGCCGCTAACGAACCAAGCCCGCCCGCAAGATTGAGCGGCCAGAATGTCCCCCGTGGGACTTTTGACCCGCTCATTCCCGGTTGGACGACACGCGCTATTATGGTTGCCGTTTACGTGAGCTATTTAGATGGGAGCGTACCTATGGCTGCTTTTTCCACCGTGATCTTTGACCTTGACGGCACCATCCTCAACACGCTCGAGGACCTGGCGGCCGCCGGCAACCACACCTGCGAGATGCACGGCTGGCCCACGTTTGCCGTAGACGAGTACCGCTACAAGGTGGGAAACGGCATGCTTAAGCTGGTTGAGCGCTTTATGCCCGCCGAGTACGCGGGCGACGGCCGTATGTTTGAGCAGACGCTTGCCGAGTTTAGGGCCTATTACGGCGAGCACAAGGAGGACCATACCTCACCCTACGCCGGCACGATTGAGATGCTCGACCGTCTGCGCGCAGCGGGCGTTCAACTTGCCGTGCTCACCAACAAGGACCATATTTCGGCAGCCCCGCTTATCGAGAAATACTTTGGTTCCGAGCACTTTGCGCTGGTGCAGGGCCGTGTCGATGCGTTTCCGCCTAAGCCCGAAGCGCCCGTCACGCTGCATGTGATGGAGGAGCTGGGCGCCGATCCGGCAACCACGCTCTATGTGGGCGATTCCAATGTCGATGTTCTGACCGGCCACAACGCCGGCCTTAAGAGCGCCGGCGTCAGCTGGGGCTTCCGCGGCCGCGCAGAGTTGGAGGCCGCCGGCGCCGACTACGTTGTTGATACGCAGGACGAACTCGCCGAGCTAATCTTGGGCGAGTAGCGAGCGACACCGCTTAACGCAGCTGCGACAATTCTTCCACGCGGAAAGTGCATCCCGTTTTGGGGCTCCGAAATGGGATGCGCTTTCCGTTTGAGGCGCGTCGGGAAAACCGCATCCCGTTTCAGAGCAATATTCCGGGTCGCGGTTTCCGCAACCCACCCCATCCGGAAACCGCGACCCGGAATTCGGCCAAAAACCGGGTCGCATTTTCCCGAGCATTTGATGCGGCGTTGATACAAGGGGTGTCCCCAACTGCCGGCAGAAAAGGAACGTCCCCAAGTGCCGCCTTCCCAATGACTACTCCAGCAATGGCAACGTCGCAGGTAGAGGACGGACAGCGAGCGGGCACCAGAGCGAACAAATTGGCATGAAAAGAGGACGGCATAGACCTTCTGGTCATGCCGTCCTCTTTGAATGACAAGTTGTCGCTCTGGTGCCCGCGCAGCGTCGGGCAGTTACGGCGTTAGGCAAAACGCCGTAACGAACTACCGTGTAACTCCCCTAGCTCATCATGGCATTCATCATCTCGTTGGTTGCGGAATCGTCGGCAGACCACTCGCCGTCGTCATTGCAGGAATACTTGAAGGTGACCTTGGTGTCCTTGGTCTTAGCAGCCTTGGTCACATCGACCATAACCTGACCGGCCATCTTGTACAGCTCGTCATCGGAAGGCATCGAATCGAGCGCGGCGACCTTCTCCTGGTACTGGGTGGCAAAATCCTCAACGATCTGGTTCATGGACTTGCAGGTAATGGTGACCTCGGCAGTTGCGGTACCCTTGTCCTCGTCGACCGTCACGTCGCCGATCTTGTAGTCAAAGCCCTCGAGATAGCTCTTGGCGTACTCCTTGGGATCGATGCCCAGCTGCTCGAACTCGTCACCCGAGGCCTCTTCCAGGCCGGCGAGGAAGTCGTCGCCACCGTTCTTGACCTCGTCAAACTGCGTCGTAAGATCATCGGTGATGAGCTCCTCAACCGAAGGGCCTCCGCAGCCGGAAAGCACAACTACGCACGCGACCAGAACAGCCATCAGGGGCGCAAGCAGCAGCTTCTTCTTCATGACATTCCTCCCAACAAGCGGCACCGCGCTTCCCGACGCGGTGCACGTCGTAACAATAAGGCCATTCTAGCCGCTAACGAACACCCCCGGCAAAGCAAAGGCGCAGTCGGCTCGATTTAACGTCCGAACGGTTTGCCGTTCCGCCCAACGCGCAATAAAACGTTCCGCCGCATTGTAATAAAAAAGGGCGGCCGGATAACCCGACCACCCTTGCGCATCCTTATGTTGCCGCAGTTTACTTGCGGACGACCTTGACGATGACATCGCCGGCGGCGACAGCGGAGTCAGCCTCGACGGCGAGCTCGACGTCGGCGAACTCGGCAGTGTTGGACACAGCCACGACGACGCAGTCCTTGTAGCCGGCAGCGGCGATCTTGGCGCGGTCGATCTTGAGCATGGGCTGGCCAGCCTTGACGACGTCGTCGGCCTTGACGAAGCCCTCGAAGCCGTCGCCGTTCATGTTGACGGTATCGACGCCAACGTGCACAAGAACCTCGATGCCGCTATCGGACTGCAGACCCACGGCGTGACCCATGGTGACGGTCACCTTGCCGTCGCAGGGAGCGTAGACCAGATCGTCCTCGGGCCACACAGCGCAGCCCTTGCCCAAAACCTCGCCACCAAAGACGGGATCGGGCACGTCGGCCATCTTGATGACCTTGCCCTTGACGGGCGAGCACAGCACGTCGGCGCCGGCAGAAGCAGAGATGGAGGCCGGAGCAGCGGCAGCCGCGGGCTCAGCCTTCTTCTTGAACATGTCAAACAGACCCATACGTTTTCTCCTCTTGATTAAGCGCAACGTTATGCGCATGCCTATGGTGATTATAGTGCCAAATGGTTCAAATGCTAAGGTGGGGACTCGAATCGCGAGCCCATCCCAACGCTTTTCCCCGGTGGCACTCATATTGTCGATTAATCCAGGCCCTCGGCACCGTTGGACTTGATGATCTTCTGGTAGGCGTAGAAGCTGTCCTTGCGGCGGCGCTCGTAGGTACCGGTGCCGTCGTCGTACTTATCGACGTGGATGAAGCCATAGCGCTTGCGCATCTCGCCGGTGCCGGCGGAAACCAAGTCGATGGGGCCCCACCAGGTGTAGGCGATCAGGTCGACGCCGTCGGCAATGGCCTCGCCCATGGCCTTGATGTGGCTCTGCAAGTAGGCGATGCGGTACGGATCGTGGATGGAACCGTCCTCCTCGACCTCATCGTAGGCGCCCATGCCGTTCTCGACCACCATCAGCGGAATCTCGTAGCGGGCGTAAATCTCGTTGAGGGCGATGCGCAGGCCCAGCGGATCGATCTGCCAGCCCCAGTCGGTGGACTCCAGATAGGGATTCTTGCCGCCAAAGGTCATGTTGCCCTCGGTCATCTCGTGGTCCTTGTGGGTGCCCACGGTGCCGGACATGTAGTAGCTAAAGGTGTAGAAATCGACCTTGCCGTCGGCGATATCCTGCAGGTCGCCGTCCTCCATCACGAGCTCGACATCGTTCTCGGCCCAGAAGCGCTTGGCATAGAACGGGTACTTGCCGCGCACCTGCACGTCGGAGCAGTACCAGTTCATGGTATTCATCTCCTGCTGCGTGGCGAACACGTCGGCCGGATCGCACGTGGCGGCATAGGAGAGGATGAAGCAGTCCATGTTGCCCATCTTAAACTGCGGATAGTGCTCGTGGGCATAGCGCACGACGCGGCCGCTGGCGACAAACTGGTGATGCAGGGCCTGCATACGGGCCTGCGGCGTGGTGTGGACCGCCGAAGCCGGGCCCTCAAAGCCCTGGATCATGCTGGTCCCAAAGAGGTTGCCCATGTCCTGGGTGCCGCAGTTGATCTCGTTGAAGGTGAGCCAGAACTTGACCTTGTCCTGATAGCGGTCGAAGACGGTCTGACAGTACTTCTCAAAGAAGCCGATGAGCTCGCGGCTCGCCCAGCCGTTGTACTTCTCGACCAGGTGATAAGGCATTTCGTAGTGCGACAGGGTCACGAGCGGCTCGATATTGTGAGCGCGCAGGCAGTCGAAGACGCGGTCGTAGAAGGCGAGGCCGGCCTCGCTGGGCTCGGCATCGTCGCCGTTGGGGAAGATGCGGCTCCAAGAGATGGACATGCGGAACATGGTAAAGCCCATCTCGGCGAACAGCGCGATGTCCTCCTCGTAGTGATGGTAGAAGTCGATACCGTCATGATTGGGGTAGAAGCGGTCGGGGTCGATGTCGATCGTGATCTGACGCGGCTCCTTGTAGCTGCCGCCCAAGAAATGGTCGTCGACCGAAGGACCGCGGCCGTCCACGTTCCAAGCGCCCTCAAACTGATTGGCGGCCGTGGCGCCACCCCAATAGAAACCCTCGGGGAACTTGATGTTTGCCATGAGCATCTCCTTTGCATTGCGGGTCGATAGGCCGAGTATCGCCCACGCACGCGACAGACAGGGGCAGGGGTGCCAAACCCGACACTTCTTTTCGCAGACGCGCGCTGCAACAGCGCTGCAGCTGAAACTTTTTGACACCGAAGGAGCGAAGACGATCCGCCCCGCGCTTACCGGCGGTATGCCGCGGGGGTGCAGCCATACTTGTCGTGAAACTTACGGTAGAAGAAGCTCATGTTTTCATAGCCCACCGCATGCGCAGCCGCCCCGGCCGTGGCGCCGCCGCGCAGAAGCTCGGCCGCACGTACCAGGCGTCGCTCCTGCACAAGCTGCCTAAAGGTCTTGCCCACATGGCGCTTGAGAAGCGCCGTCGCATAATTAGGGCTCAAGCCAAACTCCGCCGCCATCCCCTCGAGGGAGCATACAGCGAATTCGCGATCGATATAGCCAAGCATTCCCGTCACCAGGGCAGTGGGCCCCGCCGCGCCGTCCGCCGCGCCGCGCACCAGCTCGCGCTCGTAGCAATCCATGAGCTCGGCCAAAATCAGCTGAAACAGACGCAAGACGATCTCGGGACCGTTGGGGCTCGGGTCGTACAGCTCGCAGAGCATCTCCTGCATGTAGCGCCGAATCCGACGGCTCTCGCCGCAGTAAAAACGGACATGGCCCCGATGGTCCGTCTCGCTGTTGAGCGCGTTGAACAAAAACCGCGAGACCGCACTCTCGCGCGAGAGGCTCGACTCGAGACTCCGGCGCAAAAAAGAGCGTGAAACGGTCATGCTCAGCATGATGTCGTCCTCGCCGAGCGCCGCCACGGCATGAGGGCAAAGGGCGTCGAGCAAAAGCACCTCGTTGCGGCGCAACTCGAGCCTCTCCCCCGCCACCGTCTGCGGGCAGCACCCGCGATACACATAGCTCATCTCCACGTAATCATGCACGTGCTCGGGAACTGCATTAAAGCGCGAGTTTTTCCTTATCGTCAGGCCACGCGGCATGCCGGGCTGGGCATAGGCAAACCCTGGCTGCCCAATCTTGCGCACTGGGCATCCGTCGATTTCGACATGCTCGGTCATAATCGACCAATCAAATGCCATGCCGTCTTTATAAGTGATCTCACTGGCGCTCAGTTCGCTGAGCCTACGCTCGAGCTCGTCGATCTCCATGGCTTGCCAATCGTTGATTTGGTCATAGTTCGTCGTGATTCAGATATTAGCAGAACGCGCCGACGCGTCCATAATCTGTGCTATGCAGCAGATCGATCGAGCCAAGGAGGATCCATGACCGCGCACTATCAGCAGGTGCTCGAGGGTACATACGACAACCATGTGCTTCCGTTTTTGTGGATGAAGGGCGAGAGCCATAAGACCATTGCCGAGTATCTGGAAAAGATCGCCGGCGCCGACATCCACGAGGTCTGTCTCGAAAGCCGCCCACACCCCGATTTTTGCGGCGAGGGCTGGTGGCGCGACTTGCGCTTTGTCATTGACGAGTGCAAGCAGCTGGGCCTTAAGCTCTGGATCTTGGACGACGCGCACTTCCCCACGGGCTTTGCCAACGGCGCCGTCAAGGAGGCCGTGCCCGAGCTCCGCAAGATCGTGCTCACGCACCGCACGTTCGACATCGTGGGCCCCACGTCCGCCGCGAGCATCGCGCTCGCCAACATGCTCGACAAAACGGAGCGCTTCTACGGCGTGACATTTATGCAGGACGGCAGCCCCGTCGACGTCGCTTACCGAGTAATCGACGATGCAGACGGCAACCCCAGCCGCCTGGTCTTCGATGCACCTGCGGGCCTCACGCAGGCATGCGTGATGTTCACGAGCGGCAAGACCTCCTACAACGAGGACTACATCAATATGGTCGACCGCACCTCGGTGGCGCAGCTCATCGACGCTGTCTACGAGCCGCATTTTGAGCATCTGGGCGATGAGTTTGGCAAGACGATCCTGGGCTTTTTCTCCGATGAGCCCGGATTTGCCAACGAGAAGGGCACCACGGGCCCCGATGGCATCTCGGACACGCTCATCGGCAAGGCCACCGCGCCCCTACCCTGGTCGGCCGAGCTTGAGCGTCGCCTACGCGCGGCACTGGGCGAGCGCTACCTGGCCGAGCTCCCGCACCTGTGGGACCGCGAGCCGGCCGGCGCGCACGTACGCCACGTCTATATGGACATCGCGAGCACCCTCTATAAGGAGTGCTTCTGCGACCAGCTCGGAGACTGGTGCCGCGCGCGCGGCGTGCAGTACATCGGCCACGTTATCGAGGACAAGGACTGCCACGCGCGCCTGGGCGTGGGCGCCGGGCACTACTTCCGCGCCGTGGGCGGTCAGGACATGGCGGGCGTCGACATCGTGATCAACCAGCTGGTACCCGGCATGGACCGCGGCCTTCACAGCTACGGACGCGGCGTGTGGGACCTCGAGTTCTATAACTACGTGCTGCCCAAGCTGGGCTCCTCGGCAGCACACCTCGACCCCAAAAAGCAGGGGCGCTGCATGGCCGAGGTCTTTGGCGCATTTGGATGGCACGAAGGCCTACGCGAGATGAAGTGGATCGCCGATCATTTTTTGGTGCGCGGCGTCAATTGGTTTGTGCCGCACGCCTTTAGCATGGCCGCCTTCCCCGACTGGGACTGCCCGCCGCATTTCTATGCACATGGCCAAAACCCCCAGTTTGCACACTTTGGGCAGCTCATGAGCTACATGAACCGTACGGCGAGCCTGCTGAGCGGCGGGCGCGCAACGACCCCGGTGGCGCTTCTCTACCATGCGGACGCCGAGTGGGCAGGCGAGGCGAACTTTATGCAGCATGCCGCCTCCGAGCTTTTGCGCGCGCAGGTCGACTTTGACATCGTGCCGGCAGAGGCATTTGAGGACGCAGGGCGCTATGCCGTTGAAATTGCCGCAGACGGTAGCGGCTTTAGCGTGAACGGCCAGGCATACCGCTGCCTGGTGATGCCCGGAGCCGAGTTTGTCGGCGGAGCCGTGCTCGACTTTGCCGCGCGTGCCGCAGCCGCAGGTGTTGCCGTGTACGCGCTGGATGAGTTGCCGAACAAGCGCTACGACGGTGACACTGCAGGCCGCGAGGGCTTTGCCTCCCTGGATGCAGCCGCGGTCGCCGACATCAAGCTCCTGGCGACCACCGAGCTCGCAGACACACTTGCCAATACCGGCATGCAGACCGTGGTTTGCGCCGAGCCCCAGTCCTGGCTGCGCGCACTGCGCTACGAGCGGGCGGACGAGAGCTATCTGATGCTCGTCAACGAGCATCCCAAGCAGGGTATCTCCACTCAGATTGCGCTTGCCGACGGCACACCCGTTGCAGGCGCGCGCCTCGACCTGCTCAACGGCACCGATCCCGCCGCCTTTGACGGCACGCTCGAGCTGGCTCCCTACGAGAGCTGCATCGTGGTCCTTGGGGCTACAGGTTCCGCCGGCGCGGCAACTGCTGGAGACGAAGCCACATGCGTCGACGGGCCCTGGGCGGTTGCCTTCTCTGCCCCTGGTACCGATGCCTTTGGCGAGTCTGTTGAGCTTGCAGACCTGCACGACCTTTCCTCGGCCGAGTTCCCCGGCAAGGCCGGCACGTTCCGCTACCAGGCCTCCTTTGTCCTGGGCGAAGCGGCCAGCCGCGCTGTCATCGACCTTGGGGAGGTCTTTGAGACCGCAACCGTCACCCTCGACGGCAAATCCCTCGGCACCCGCATCTGTCCGCCTTACCGCTTTGAGGCCGCCGCACTTTTAGCCGGTGAGCACGCGCTCACGATTGACATCATCAACACCCTCGACCACGCCGTCCCCGACGTGTTCGGCATGACCGAGCCCTCCGAGCCCAGCGGTCTCTTGGGGCCCGTACGCGTGCTCGGGTAACGCCCCGGGCGCAAACGGCCCAACAAGGACAGCGCCCCTATGTTGAGCCCGCACAGCGTCGAGCGGTCCGTCGTTCATAGACCGGCGGACCAAAACTCCCAGCCAAGCCGAACGTTTTATTTATCGCTATGATTGGTTTATCGCGACGCAAACGCATAGGAGCCATATGGATATCAGGCGAAAGATCACGCAGGGCAAAAGCCTCACCCCCACCGAGCAACAACTTGGGCGAACGGCCCTCGCCATGGGCGAGGATGTGCGCGGGCTTTCCATTAAGGAATTTGCCGCGTGCGCCAACGTTTCGGTCGCGAGCGTGCACCGCTTTTGCAAAAAGCTCGGCCTCGAGGGATTCAAAGACCTCAAGGTCGAGCTCATCCGCCAGGCGACCGAGGCGGGCAACCGGCGCGACGTGGACATCAACTTTCCCTTCGATGCCACCTCCACCCCTGCGCAGGTGATGGAGCGCATGGAGGGGCTCTACCAGACCACCTTGGCCGAAACGCAGGAGCTGCTCGACCCTGCACAGCTCGACCACGCCGCCAAGCTCATCATGCGCGCCGGCACCGTGGACATCTACACGGGCTCGCATAACCTGTATCCAGCGGGAATGTTCCGCGATCGCTTGCTTTCCGCCGGCAAAAGCGCGACGTGCCACGACAGCGTCGAGGCGCAGGTGCGCACGGCGCTCGCCTCGGGTCCCGACCATGTGGCAATCATCATCTCCTACAGCGGCCTTGCCCCCAACCTCAAGGAGATCTTGCCGATCCTTAGCAGTCGACATGTCCCGGTCATCGTCATCGGCACGCCGTACTGTGCCCGCATTCACCCCGGCTTTGCCGCCTATCTCACGGTAAGCGACCACGAGAGCATGACGCACCGCATCACGCAGTTCGCCAGCCATATCGCCGTGCAATACGTACTCGATTCGCTCTATAGCAGCTACTTTGCCAAAGATTACGCCCGCTGCTCCGAGTTCTTAGAGCGCTCGTTCCCCTACACCCGCCTGCCCGGACTCAAGTAGCGACGAGCGTGGATTTTTGGACACTCAGATAACGAGCGTGGATAATCTCCCACTTTGAGCCCGCACACAGGCCAAAACCGGGAGATTATCCACGCTCATTTTGGGTCCCCCGGGAACGCATGAGGAGGGCGGATAGACAGCCGTTATTTGCGAGGCGTCAGCGACGTAAAGAGTCCGTGTTGGTTGCAGTAAAGATATATCCTGCCGCGCCCGGTAATATGGAAGCGCGGCTGCACCGATTGCTCTGGATAGAGCTTCTTAAAGCAGATGCCGTCCATAGTCGCATATGCCACAAAGCTAATGTAGTGATCCTTGGTCATGGGATGATCGAGCGTGACGTACCAATCGTCCTCGATGCGCTCGATGGAAAAGGCGTGGTCCGCGTCCGGCTCTTCGGCCTCCTGGGGAAACATCGTGGAGCCACAGCAGCTAAAGCTGCCTTCTCCGAGCGCGTGCACAACGTTTCCGCAGATAGGGCAAACGTAAAAGACGCCTTTGAGCATATTGCCTGCACGGTTGGCATTGGCCCGAATGTCACCAGCCAAAAGCTCAGCCACGCTTATGCCGAGTCTCTGGGCCAAAGGCTCAACGAGGGAAATGTCGGGAAGGCCGCGGCCGGATTCCCACTTGCTGACGGCTTTATCGGTCACGCCAAGGCTTTCCGCCAGGGCGCGCTGGGTGAGGCCGCGCTCTTCGCGCAGCTGCTTGATGGCATGCGCTGCCAAAAAAGTATGGGAGGCATTGGTTTGCCGTGTCTGGTTCATGGGCTGTCCAATCAAATTGAAGAAATGGAGTGAACCGGTTCGACAGTCAGTATCCATTTGAAGGCCAGGCTCGACAACCTACGCTGCGTAGACATGCGCCAATCGAACGAGCGCGGATTTTTGGACACTCATCCTGAGTAGTCATTTAAGAACGTCCCCAATGACTACCCAACGACTAGTCCGGACCAAGGCAACGCCGATGTTTTGGCAACGACAGACACTATGACCCAATCCGAGGGCACTAAAAAGATAGGAGCCCCCGCTCG
>UROC01000005.1 GCA_900549345.1 uncultured Collinsella sp. | reverse complement strand
ATTAACTCGAGGGCAAGAGGGCAGCCGGTCGTGTCAATTCCGGTCTAACAGAGCCTTTTGCTTTGGAGCGATTGTGAATATGAGCCGGCGAGGCGCTGCTTCTGTTCCGTGAACGGAATCAAACGCAATGATCGGCAAAAACGTTTTGCCGCTGGGGCGTCGATATAAAAATGGTAAATCTGCAAAACCGTTCGCCGAGAAGATAAAAAACCGCAGTTCACGCCTTGATAAACGTAGATAAAGTGTTTAGCAGTTTATCGGCCGTATGCTAACGAAAGGAATCAGGCAGATGGCAATCAAGGTGTTCGCTGACGGTGCAAACCTCGAGGGCATGCTCGACATGTACGAGAGCGGCAACGTTCAGGGTTTCACGACCAACCCGTCCCTTATGAAGAAGGGCGGCGTGACGGATTACCGCGCGTTTGCCAAGGAGGTCCTGGCCCACATCACCGATGTGTCCGTGTCGTTTGAGGTCTTTGCCGACGACGTCGAGACCATGGAGGTCGAGGCCCGCGAGATTGCTGCCTGGGCCGAGAACGTCTACGTCAAGATTCCGTGCGTGACCACCAAGGGCGAGTCCACCGCCGAGCTGGTGCACAAGCTTTCGGCCGACGGCATCAAGGTCAACGTCACCACCATCTTTACGCCTACGCAGGTCGACGAGATGGTCGAGGCCGTTGACGCCGAGACGCCGTCCATCATCTCGCTCTTTGCCGGTCGCATCGCCGACACCGGCGTCGATCCCATTCCGTTTGTGACGGAGTCGGTCAAGACGGCCGCCGCCAAGCCCAACTGCGAGGTCCTGTGGGCATCCACACGCGAGCTCATCAACATTTACCAGGCGGAAGGATGCGGTTGTCAGATCATCACGGTGCCCAACAGTATCCTGGCCAAGCGCAAGAACATCGGGCGCGACCCGTATGAGGTTTCGCTCGATACCGTGCGCGGCTTTGCCAAGGATATCGCCGCTTTGGGCTTCCATATCCTGCCGTAACGCGAACACTGGCTGCGCCGCGGGTTGTTCGCCCCGGCCTTTCCTTTCCCTATCGCTCACGCGCTTCGCGAGGGTCGCGCTAGGTAAAGGAAAGGCCGGGGCTGCCGACACGAGCTTGCCGGCAAGTTAGCACTCGGCTTCCATATCCTGCCGTAGGCAAAGGTACCCCCGCCTGCGACGTGCAAAATTGAGAGTATTCAGCAAGGTAAAGGCTTTTACCAGCTGGTTGAAGCACGGAACAGCCCCCGTTTTGGCTCTGACGACGCTAAAACGGGGGCTGTTTGTGACTTTATTGCCTCTGAGGAGCGTTCGGAGCGGCGGAAATTGCAGAATACTCGCGATTTTGCACGCTGCTACAGGGGGTACCCTTGCTTTGGCGGTTTATTTCCCCTGCACCATGGTGAGCGAGATCTTCTTGCGGTCGCGATCGACCTTTTCGACCCACACCTTGACCGTGTCGCCGACGCGCACCACGTCGCTTGGGTGCTTGACGAAGCGGTTGGCCAGTTTGGAGATGTGCACGAGGCCGTCCTGGTGCACGCCCACGTCGACGAAGGCGCCAAAGTCGACGACGTTGCGCACCGTGCCCTTGAGCTCCATGCCGGGTTCCAGGTCGTCGATGGAAAGTGCCGAGCGGCTAAAGACCACCTCGGGCGCGTCGTCTCGCGGGTCGCGGCCGGGCTTCTTGAGCTCGTTGACAATGTCGATGAGCGTGAGGGTACCGCAGTCCAGGTCGCTTGCCAGCGTCGAGATGCTGCCCAGGCGGCGCTCGATGTCGGGCACGCCGCCGCGGCTGAGCTCGCTTGCCGCAACGCCGGCGCGCTCCAGGACGGCCGTGGCCACCTCGTAGCTTTCGGGGTGGACGCTTGTCGCGTCGAGCGGGTTCTTGCCGCCGCTGATGCGCAGGAAACCTGCGGCGTTGAGGTACGCCTTGGGTCCCAGCTTGGGGACCTTCTTGAGCTGGCGGCGATCGGTAAAGGCGCCGTTTTCCTCGCGGAAAGCCACGATGTTTTTGGCCACGCTCGGCGTGATGCCCGATACGTATCCCAGCAGGCTCGCGCTCGCGGTGTTCACGTCGACGCCCACGCGGTTAACGACGTCCTCCACCACGTGGCCCAGGGTGCGCGAGAGTTCGGCCTGGTCAAGGTCGTGCTGGTATTGACCCACGCCGATGGACTGGGGCGGAATCTTGACGAGCTCTGCCAGCGGGTCTTGCAGGCGGCGGCCCAGGCTCATGGCGCCACGTACGGTGACGTCCAGGTCGGGATATTCCTGGCTGGCGAGCTCGGAGGCGGAGTACACCGATGCGCCGGCCTCGTTGACGATGGTGTAGCGAAGGCTGGGCGCCTGCTCGGCAATGAACTCCGAGACGACTTCCTCGGTCTCGCGGCTGGCGGTGCCGTTGCCGATGACGATGGTGTTGACGCCGTCCTTCTTGACGAGGCGGGCGAGCTCGCGCTTGGTGCCGGCGACGTCGTGGCGCGGCTTGGTGGGGTAGACCACGCCGTGGTCGAGCAGCTTGCCGGTCTCGTCCATGACGGCGACCTTGCAGCCAGTGCGGTAGCCCGGATCGAGCGCGAGCACGCGGGCGCCGCGCACGGGGCGTGCCGAGAGCAGGCCCTCAAGATTCTTGGCAAAGACGTTGATGGCCTCGGTCTGCGCGCGGACGGTGAGCTTGGCGCGGGCCTCGCGCTCCAGCGAGGGGGCCATGAGGCGCTTGTAACCATCGGCGATGGCGGCATCGAAGATGGGAGCAAACACGCCCTGGCGTCGGGGCCAACGGCTGCCGAGGCGCGCCGTGGCGGCAGCGCCGTCGACGTTCACGCGCACGCGGAGCTTACCCTCGCGCTCACCGCGGTCGATAGCCAGCACGCGGTGGTTAGGGATGCGGCGCAGCGGCTCGTCAAAGTTGTAGTAAGGCTCGTAGGGAGTCTTCTCCGCGGGGTCGGTGGCCTCGACGACGATATCGGCGGTGTTTTGCGTAAAGGCGCGCAGGTCGGCGACGTTCTCAGGGTCCTCGGCCACCGTCTCGGCCACGATGTCGGCGGCGCCGGCAAGCGCCTTCTCAGGTGTGCCGAAGCCGGCCTCCTCGTTGACGTATTCCGCGGCGGCGTCGAGCGCGCTGCCCTTGGCCGAGGCCTGCATGATGATCATGTTGGCAAGCGGCTCCAGACCTGCCTCGCGGGCCTTCTGCGCGCGGGTCATGCGCTTTTTGCGGTAGGGCTTATAGAGGTCCTCGACACGCTGGAGCTGTGTGGCCTCGCGGATCTGCTGCTCGAGCTCGGGCGTGAGCTTGCCCTGTGCGTCGATGAGCAGGATGACGTCCTCTTTGCGCTGCTCAAGATTGCGCAGGTAGGACAGGCGCTCGTCGAGTGCGCGCAGGGCGACGTCGTCCATGCCGCCGGTGGTTTCCTTGCGGTAGCGCGAGATAAAGGGGATGGTGTTGCCCTCGTCGATGAGCTTGACGGTCGCCTCGACATTGGCGGCCTTAAGGTTGAGCTCGCGGGCGAGCTGGGCGATAAGATCCATGAAACTCCTTGCGTTTGAGGTGCGTTTGCGGCACAGGGCTACCAAGGATACCACCCGTCCCAAAAGACTGTTTTGGGGCCGCGCCATGAAAACGGCCTATCTACTACGTTTGAACCGTATGGGTCGACCATCCCCGGTTTTCCGAGAACGCGCAACCTGTCTACCTGCGGTTTTTATTTCTCGAAATTTGGCATGGTTGAGGGCAATCGGTTAAACGTAGTAGATAGGCCCATTTCGTGGCGAACGAATCAATCCGAGGTACAAAATGGCTCCTGCTCCAGAAAAATCGTCGGCAAGGTAGCAAAATGCCCCGCGGGCAGGAGGCTGCTCGCGGGGCAAAGAAGAGGGACTTGTCGGTGGCGAACCGAGGGGCGCGCATGGGGCTCAGCGTGCCCCGGCCCGCGCTCGAGGCATTACAGCTCGACGAGCTGGCCGGTCTCGGCGGCCTCCTTGATGGCGTTGAGAAGCGTGAGCGTCTTGACGTTGTCGGCCGGCGTCACGACGGGCTCGACCTCGCGGCGGACAACCTTTACAAAGTGCTTGAGCTGCATCTTGTGCGGCAGCGCTGGGTCGACGGCCGGAATCTCCATCTGCAGCGGCTTGTGCCAGTTGGAGGCGCCATCGTAGGAGAACTGGTGCAGGCGGGGCAGCGACAGGGTGCCCTTGGTGCCGCCGATAAAGTAAGCGTCGGCGTCGAAGGGACGGTACTGCGGGTCCTCGCGAGCGGTCGCCTCCCAGTTCCAGGGGCTGGCGGTGGCGTCAGAGATGGTCATGCTCGCGAGCGCGCCGTCGGCAAAACGGACGTTGACTACGGCGGAGTCCTCGGTCTCAAAACCGCGGGCGGCGCTGGACTGCATACCCTGGACGGCAACGGGCTCGCCCAGCAGGTAGCGGAGCAGGTCGACGTCGTGCACCAGGTTGACCAGGATCGGGCCGGCACCCTTTTTGCGGCGCCACTCGACATCGAAGTACTCGTCGTTCTTATAGATCATGTAGTGGAAGCTCGACACGGTGAGCTTGCCCAGCTCGCCGGACTCGATGATCTCCTTGGCCTTGTTGACGAAGGGGTTGTGGCGACGGTGCTGACCCACGAGCACGGGCACGCCGGCGGTCTCGGCCTCGGCGGCGAAGGCCTGGGCATCCTCGAGGTCGTTGGAGATCGGCTTTTCGACCAGCGGCACGATGTTGCGCTTCACGGCCTCGCGGGCAACGCCCAGATGCAGGTCGTTGGGCGTGGCGATAATGACGGCCTCGGGCTTGACCTCGTCCATCATCTGGGCGGGATCGGTGAAGAACGGCACGCCGGCGGCCTCGGCCGTGGCGCGGGCGCCCTCAAAGGCGTCGGCGATGGCGACGAGCTCGGCCTCGGGCTCCTCGGTGACAAAGCGGATGTGGTTGCGGCCCATGGCGCCGGCGCCGATGACGGCAATGCGGACGGGGTTGAGCTCAGACATTTCGACTCCTTAATACTGGTGGCGGTGGAATGCGACAAAGGGACTGTCCCTTTGTCGCATCGGTAAAACTAGGCGGACTTCTTCTTGCTGTCGGAGACCATCATGTAGACGGTGAGCACGACGGCGATGGCGGCGATCACGATGGCGCCGTAGAAGGACTGCTGGTAGGCGGCGCTGCCGGCCTCAGCGTGATACAGCACGGCAGTGATGGGCTGGCTGATCCAGGTAGAAGCGGCGTAGCCCAGGAACATGATGCCGTAGTTGACGCCGATGTTGCTGGTACCAAAGGCGCCACCGGTAAGCGGCGGGTAGATGACGAGCAGGGCGCCAAAGCTAAAGCCGAGCAGGGCGAGCGCCACAAAGAACATGCTCTGCGTAAAGCTCATCGACATGATGACGAGCGCGACGATGGTGACGACAAGGCTGATGAGCAGCGACTTGTAGGCGCCGAGCTTGTCGATGATCTGGCCAAAGGACAGACGACCGACCAGGTTGGCGCAGGTGTTGACGGAGACGACCACGCCGCCGAGGGCGACAGCTGCGGCGCTCGTGGGGTCGGCGAAGAGCTGGACGGCGGCGATGGAGGCAACCTTGCCCACGAGCAGGGTGCCTGCAGTGGCGGCAAAGGCGAAGGTGACGATGAGGACCCAGAAGCGCGGGGTTTTGACCATCTCGCCCGGGGTGAGGTCACCGAAGGTGCCGGCGTGCGCGCCGCCCTTGGGGGCCTCGAAGCCCTCGGGCAGCCAGCCGGCCTCGGGGGCCTTCAGGAACAGGGCGGAGGCGGCGATCGTCACAAAGAAGATAACGCCGAGCGCCTTAAGGGCGCCAAAGATGCCCAGGCTCGGGATGAGCAGTGAGGCGAGCACCGGGGACAGCACGGCGGGGCCGGCGGTCGAAGCGGCAAGGGTGATGCCGGAGGCGAGACCCTTCTTGTCGATGAACCACTTTTGGCCGGTGGTGAGCGCGGGGTTGTAACCCAGACCGTTGCCGATGGCGGCGACGAGCGAGAACCACAGGTAGAACTGCCACGGCTCGGTGACGGTGCCGGACATGAACCAGCCCACGCCGTAGCACACGGCGGCGGCGATCACGACGTTGCGGGGGCCGATCTTGTCGGAGATACGGCCGGCGAAGATGCCCGTCACGGCCATGATGGTCTGGAAGACCGGGAAAGCCCAGGTAAGTGCGCTGGACCACTCGGGGTAGACGGCGAGCAGATTCTTGGACACGACGGAGTACAGCGCGATGGAGCTGATGAAGAACATGGTGACGCACGCGGCAGAAAGCACGACGGCGCGACCCTTATTGGAGTTGGTGGAAGCCATGGGACTCTTTCTAATCGATACGGGGGAGGGAGGGGCGCGTCCGCGGGGCCTCCCAGTCGGGCTGGTTTACTGATCGGTCGGCTTTGCGACGCCGGACTCGTCGGACCAAAGCTCGACACCCTTGTTCTTAAGGTAGTTGTCGGCGTATGCGCGACGGCCGCCGGGCTTGGCGGTGAGGTCGCCCATCATATTGGAGAAGCCGCCGTCGACCTTGATGGCGTCGCCGGTGGTAAAGTCCGAGCGCGTGGACGCCAGGAACATGACGGCGTTGGCGATATCGCTGACCTCGCCGATGCGGCGCGTGGCGATCAGGCGGCTGCGGCTCTTCTCGACCTCGGGGTCGGCGTAGAAGTTGGTCGACATCGGGGTCTTAACGAAGCAGGGCTCGACGCAGTTGGAGCGCACGCCGTAGGGGCCCCACTCGGCGGCGAGCATCTTGGACATCATGTTGACGCCGGCCTTGGTGGAGCTGTACACGCCCGAGAACGTCTCGGGGGAGTGGCTGGCGACGGTGGAGATGTGCACCAGGCGGCCCTGGCCGGCCTTGATCATCTCGCGACCAAAGCGCTGCGAGGTGATGAAGTAGCCGGTGAGGTTGACGTTGATGACCTCGTTCCAGTCGGAGAGCGGCAGGTCCTCCATGGCGGCGAAGCGCAGGATACCGGCGGTGTTGACGAGGACGTCGACACGGCCGAAGTTGGCGATGGTGGCATCGACGGCGGCCTGAACCTCGGCCTCGTCGGTGGCGTTCATCTTGTAGCCCTCGGCGTGGATGCCAAACTCAGCGGCGAGGTCAGCGGCTGCGGCCTTGACCTTTTCCTCGTCCAGATCGAGCAGGACGACGTTGGCGCCGTTGCGGGCGAACTCGCGGCAAATCTCGACGCCCATACCGCCGAGTGCGCCGGTCACGGCGCAGACATCGCCCTCGAGCTTAAGCCAGTTGCTCATAGGAACTTCCCTTCTTGTGCCTCCCTGCGGGCCGTTCCCATTAATCGACCCACGTGGTTTTCGCTGGTTATCGTATGCTTTGGATTTGCGCAGGTGAATTGCATATTTGTTAGAATGGTGTAAAACAATGGTTTATAGCTCGCAAAGCGGTTTGTGCTTAATTGAGTGTGTGACCTGCCAAAACGACCCCCTGTGACAGTACGTGGCCGCAGGCGCGAAACGGGAGATTGACGTGTACGATCGACGACTCGAGGCCATAACGGCCGCCGCGGAGCTGGGGAGCTTCTCGCGCGCCGCGGCAAAACTGCGCGTGTCGACCCCGGCGCTCGTCAAACAGGTGTCGGGCTTTGAGGCCGAGTTTGGCATCACGCTGTTCGAACGCTCGCATTCGGGCGTCAAGGTGACGCCGGCGGGGGCGTTGTTAGTGGACGATGCGCGTTCGATCATGCGCCAGTCCGAGGATGCGTTGCGCCGTGCCCGACGCGCGGCGGGCGTTGGCGGCGCCGTGCGTCTAGGCGTGTCGATGATGTGCCCGGGGCGCCATACACTCGCGCTATGGCCGCAGCTGCACGACATGGAACCGCGTTTGCGTTTTGAGATTGTGCCGGTGGGGGACCTCTACGACGAGCGCGAGACCGTCATGCGCAGCCTTGGCCGCGAGGTCGACGTGGTGCAGTCGAGTTTTTCGACCCCGCGCTGGGGCGACGCCTGCCAAAAGCTCCGTATCGTTAACGTGCCGTTTTATATCGACGTGCCGCGCACGAGCCCGCTGGCGCGCAAGACGCGCATCACGGTTGCCGACCTGGAGGGCATGCGCCTGCGCGTACTTCGGCACGGCAACGACGCCATGGACAGCCTGCGCATCGATCTTTTGGCCGACGGCGGCGTGGACGTGATCGACGTGGACAGCTTTGACTTTGCGCTCTTTAACGAAGCGGAGGAAAAGGGCGACGCGGTGCTCACCTGCGGAGCGTGGTCGGGCGTGCATCCGGCCTTTGTGGGCGTGCCGTTCCTATGCGGCCGCGAGGTGCCGGTCTTTTTGCACTATCCGCTCGAGCCAACCCTCCAAGTACAAAAATTCGTCAACGCCATGGCCCAACTTCTCAAGTAGCTCACACAAAACGAGGCCCTGGCCAACCGGCCAGGGCCTCACTAACTTTTATTCCGTTTTAAACGACGGGCTGATTGCGCGCAGGAGGTCTCCCAGGCGGGCCGGGGTGTAACTTCCGCGCGCAGTTTCGCAGCGAAGCGAGAATGTTTGAGCACGGAGGTTACACCCCGGCCCGCCTGGGAGACCTCCGTGGAACAAGCCTATCTACTCGAGCTCAAATGCACCCGTGTACAGCTGGTAGTAATACCCGCGCTTGGCGATCAGTTCGTCGTGGTTGCCGCGCTCGATGATGCGGCCGTGGTCCAGGCAGATGATTGCGTCGGAGTTGCGCACGGTGGAGAGGCGGTGCGCGATGACAAACGTCGTGCGACCCTCCATGAGCTTATCCATGCCGGCTTGCACGATAGCCTCGGTGCGGGTGTCGATGGAGCTCGTGGCCTCGTCCAGAATCATTGCCGGCGGATCGGCGACGGCGGCGCGTGCGATCGAAATCAGCTGGCGCTGGCCCTGCGACAGCTGGGCGCCGTTGCCGGTGAGCATGGTGTCATAGCCGTCGGGCAGGCGGGTGATAAAGTCGTCCGCGCCCGCGAGCTTGGCCGCCGCGATGCACTCCTCGTCGGTGGCGTCCAGGTTGCCGTAGCGGATGTTATCCATCACGGTGCCGGTGAACAGGTTCACGTCCTGCAGCACGACGCCCAGGCTTCGGCGCAGGTCGGCCTTGCGGATCTTGTTGACGTTGATGCCGTCGTAGCGGATCTTGCCGTCGGCGATGTCGTAGAAGCGGTTGATGAGGTTGGTGATGGTCGTCTTGCCGGCTCCGGTGGCGCCGACAAACGCGATCTTCTGGCCCGGCTTGGCAAACACGGACACGCCGTGCAGCACTTCGTGGTCGGGCGTGTAGCCAAAGTCGACGTTGTCCATGACCAGGTCGCCACGCAGCGGCACGTACTCGATCTCGCCGGTTGCGCGGTGCGGATGTTTCCACGCCCACATGCCGGTGTGGTGGTCAGCCTCCTCGAGCTGCCAGGTATCGGGGTTGACCTGCGCGTTGACGAGCGTCACATAGCCTTCGTCGGCTTCGGACTCCTCGTCGATGAGCTCAAAGATACGGTCGGCGCCGGCGAGGCCCATGACCACGGCGTTGATCTGCTGCGAGATCTGGCCGATCTGTCCGCAGAACTGCTTGGTCATGTTGAGGAACGGCACCACGACGGCGATCGACAGCGCCATGCCCGAGATGCTCAGGTTGGGCACGCCCAGCGCCAGGAAAATGCCGCCGGCAAGGGCCACCAGCACGTAGAGCAAGTTGCCCAGGTTCATAAGGATGGGCATGAGGATGTTGGCGTACATGTTGGCCTTCTGTGAGACCTCGAAGAGCTTTTCGTTGCGCTCGTCAAAATCGGCCTCGGCGGCAGACTCGTGGCAGAACGCCTTGACGACCTTCTGGCCGTTCATGACCTCCTCGATATGGCCCTCGACCACGCCGAGCTCAGTCTGCTGCGCAATGAAGAAGCGCGCGGAGTTGGAGCCGAGCAGCTTGGTCATAAAGGTCATAAAGGCGACGCCGGCGATGATGACCAAGCACATCCACACGCTGTAGTACAGCATGATAAAGAACACCGTGACGATGATGATGATCGTCATGAGCAGGTTGGGCAGCGACTGGCTGATCATCTGACGCAGCGTGTCGATGTCGTTGGTGTAGTGGCTCATGATGTCGCCGCGCTGGTGCGTGTCGAAGTAGCGGATCGGCAGGTCCTGCATGCGGTTGAACATCATCTCGCGCAGCTTCTCCAGCGAGCCCTGCGTGACGATAGCCATGGCGCGGTTCCAGAAGAGCGAGGACAGGACGCCGACGCCGTAGATGCAGGCGAGGGTGGTCACGAGCTGCAGAATCTTGGGCTGTGCGGCTTCCCAGTCGCCAGACTGCCACGATTCGCTAATAATCTGCAGGGCGCTCTGCAGGAAGGTCGCGCCGATGGAGTTGATGATGGCGCAGAGCACCACGCCGGCGACGACGAGGGGCAAAAGCACGGGATAGAAGCCAAAGAGCGTCTTGATGAGGCGCGACATGGTGCCGCCCTTGCGGTTGAGCGCGCGCTCGGCGGTCGTTGCCTTACTCATGTGCCTCGCCTCCTTCCTGGGTCTGAGCTTGCGTTGCGGATGCCTCGGTGTCGGCCTCGACGGCCCCTTCGCCCTCGGCAGACATCTTGTTTTGCGAGGTAAAGGTCTCGCGGTAGATCTCGCTCGTCTTGAGTAGCTCGTCATGGTTGCCGATCTGTGCGATGCGGCCGCCCTCCATGACAATGATGCGGTCTGCGTCCTGCACGGAGCTGATGCGCTGGGCGATGATGAGCTTGGTCGTGTTGGGCAGATAGCTTGCCAGTCCTGCGCGAATCTTAGCGTCGGTTTTGGTGTCGACGGCGCTGGTGGAGTCGTCCAGGATCAAGATCTTGGGGCGACGTAGCAGGGCGCGTGCAATGCACAGGCGCTGCTTCTGACCGCCCGAAACATTAGAGCCGCCCTGTTCGATCCAGGTGTCGTAGCCCTTGGGGAAACCGTCGACAAACTCGTCGGCGCAGGCCAGATGCGCTGCCTCGCGGACTTTCTCGTCGGTGGCGTTCGGGTCGCCCCAACGCAGGTTCTCGGCGATGGTGCCGCTAAACAGCACGTTTTTCTGCAGCACCATGGCGACCTGGTGACGCAGCGCGTCCAGGTCGTAGTCGCGCACGTCCACGCCGCCCACGCGCACAGCGCCTTCGGTGGTGTCGTACAGGCGGGCGATGAGGTTAACGAGCGTGGACTTGGCCGAGCCGGTGCCGCCGATGATGCCGATGGTCTCGCCGCTCGTAATGTGCAGGTCGATATCGTCGAGCGCCTGGCGTTTCGCATGCGCGGAATACTTAAAGCTCACGTGGTCAAAGTCGATGGAACCGTCGGCAACCTCGAGCACGGGCTCGGCGGGATCGGCGATCGTGGGCTCGGCGGCCAGCACCTCGGCAATGCGGTGTGCCGATTCGTCGGCCATGGTCACCATGACAAAGATCATCGACAGCTGCATCAGGCTCATGAGAATCTGGAAACCATAGGTAAAGGTCGAGGAGAGCTGGCCCACGTCGAACAGCGTGCCCTGGCTCGTGATGATGAGCTTGGAGCCCAGGTAGATGATGACGACAAACGCGCCGTTGACGCAGATGTTCATCATGGGGTTGTTAAAGGCGAGCAGCTTCTCGGCGCGGGTGAAGTCCATCTGGACGTCGCGCGCGGCGGTCGCGAACTTCTCCTTCTCAAAGTCTTCGCGCACATAGCTCTTGACCACGCGCATGCCGGTGACGTTTTCCTCGACGGACTCGTTAAGGGCGTCGTACTTGTGGAACACGCGCGAGAAGATGGGACGCACCTTAAAGATGATAAAGAACAGTCCAAAGCCCAGCAGCGGAATGATGACCAGGTAGACCATGGCGACGCTGCCGCCCATGATAAATGCCATGGTAAAGGCGAAGATCAAGACCAGCGGCGCGCGCACGGCGATACGGATGATCATCATAAAGGCCTGCTGAACGTTGTTGATGTCGGTGGTCAGACGCGTGACGAGTGAGGAACTCGAGAACTCATCGATGTTGGCAAAGCTGAACGTCTGGATCTTGTAGAACAGGTCGTGACGCAGGTTCTTGGCGAACCCGCAGCTCGCATGGCTGCAGGTGACGCCGGCCGCGGCGCCAAAAGCAAGCGATGTCAGCGCGATGAGCACCAAAAGGCCCGCGGTGGGAAGCATCTCGGCTACGGTGGCGCCGTCTTTGATGGCGTCGATCAGGTTGGCGGTGATAAATGGAATCAGCATCTCGCAGAGCACCTCGCCAAGCACGAGCAACGGCGTGGCAACGGTGACTTTCATATAGTCGCGGATGCTGCCCATGAGGGTTTTAATCATCCAGTTCCTCCCAGGTTACACGGATTTTCTCGAGCATTTCGGCGAGCTGCTCGCGCTCGTCGTGGGTGAGGGCACTAAAGGCTTGCTCTCTAAAGCGAATGCGGGCCGCCTGGTCGATGCGGGCGTTTTCCCGGCCGGTTTCGGTCAGGCGAATGGTGAGCTGCCGTCGATCCTTGGGGTTACGGCTGCGCTCGATGAGGCCGTTGAGCTCGAGCTTGGACAGGATCTCGGAAAGCGACCCCGGCTTGAGGTCAAAGTGCATGCCGAGCTCCTGCTGCGACATCTCGCCGCCGGGTTGCTTGGCCAGCAGGCAGATGATGGGCGCCTTGCCGGACACGCCTCCGCCATGAAAATGCATGTAATGGCCGCAAAAGCCCAGGCCGCTCAGGATGCGCTTGGCGAGTTTGTCTTCGGCGCTGACCGCTTCGGGTATGTCTACCGGTTGCGACGGGTCACCGCCGGGCTCATGCGGAAGGACGAGTGGTTCAACACACATATCTAAGCTTCGCTCCTTTCTTTAGTTAGGTAGAGAGATTGTTTTGTACCTAAGTGATTCTAGAGGTACCTAACTGATTGTCAAGGTACCGAATCGATTTTGTGGCAGTGCTGGGATGCCGGTGCCAGGGGAATCTTGGACAGTCTTTGCAGCGTAGATTCAGCGGGCCGCGGCGTATCCCGGAGTTTCCGATAGGTTCATTAAGGGGGCGAGACTGGCAGTTGCCGGTTTCGCCCCCTTGGCTTTCCGGGACTTAGAGCGGCTCGTCGCCGGTTCGGAGGATGGCGAGATATGGCTCATATGAAAACGTGCGGTATCGTTTCCTGCTCGTATCGCGTTGGACAAGAATGCCCCAATCGGTAAATTGGGATATAAGGTTGTTTGCGCTCGATCTGCTAATCTGCATTCGTTCAGACACAAAGGCGGTGTCGACGATCGGATTGCCCTCGAGAAGGTCGAGTAGCATAAGGGCGTTCGTCGTAGCCCTTCCCGCCTTTTCGCGAATCAGCCTTTCGGTTTCCGAATGGAGGTCGACAAGCTTCCGCATCGAATCCCGTGCCTCGCGTGCGCTTGCAAGCAAGCAGGTACTGAAAAACGAAACCCATCCCTCAAAATCGCCTCTCTGCCTTACGCGCATAAGCCAATCGTAGTATTCGCTCCTGTGTCGTTTGAGTTCATACGAGGGATAGATGACCGGCTTGGTGAGCGCCCCATCATGTATGAGCGAAAGGAGGATGAGCAGACGCCCGAGGCGTCCGTTGCCGTCGAGGAACGGGTGTGTGGTTTCAAACTGGTAGTGCACCAAAGCAGCCTTGATGACCGGGTCGATGTCGTCACGCTCATTGATGAAAAGCTCGAGGTCGCCAAGCGCCTCCTTCATATCCTCCGTGTTGGGAGGGACATACGGGGCCTCATTGAGCGTGCAGCCGTTTGGTCCGACCCAGTTCTGAGTCGTCCTGAACTGGCCCGGCGTCTTGTCGGAGCCTCTGCCATTTCCAAGCAATGTGGCATGGACGGATTTGAGCAGCCTCATACAGAGTGGCAGTTCCTCCATGAGCTTGGTCGCCTGCTGCACCGCTCGAGTGTAGTTGACGACGTCGGTTAGGTCCCGGCTCGCATTGGATTCGTTTGACGGGTCAAGAACATCATCGAACGTACATTGCGTACCCTCGATTTGAGAGGACAAGAGCGCTTCCTTGCGAACGTACATAGAAAGGTACATGTCGATGTTCGGAACAAAGCGAGACATGCCCTCAACCTCGCCGAGTATGGCGCGGCAATCGGAGACAAGCCGCATGGAATCAGCGGATAAATTGATTGGAAAGAATGAATCCATATTGGCGGGTCTAAACGAATCATAGGCGAGGGCTCCTGAAAGGTTGTGCCTGACGTTTCCCTGTCGTCCGGGTGTGATGGGTGCGAGCATCGTTAGTGTCCTAAGAACAAATTTGAGCCAAAACTTGTTCTTAGAATTTTATAGCGCCTTCTAAGGCCAAGTTTCTGCAATAAGAAGCGTCAGAAAAACTCTAAGAACAAAATTACGCCCAAACTTGGTCTTACATCCGAAGGCAAGACTTAGATTGCACTGCGCTACACTTAGTCGCACTGTGGCGCTGCCGCGCCGTGCCCAAACCAAGGGAGACCCTCATGAAGAACACTCAGCTGCTGCTGATTAACGATATGTGCGGCTACGGCAAGGTCGCGCTTTCCGCCATGCTGCCGGTGCTGTCGCACATGGGTTACCGTATCCACAATCTGCCGACGGCACTTGTGTCCGATACGCTCAACTATCCCAAGTTCTACATCCACGACACCACCGAGTACGTGCGCCAAAGCCTCGCTATCTGGGAGGAGCTCGGCTTTGAGTTCGACGCCATCTCGACCGGCTTTATCGTGACCGAGGAAGAGACGCGCATCATCTCGGACTTTTGCCACCGCCGTGCGCAAAAGGGCACCAAGGTGTTCGTCGATCCCATCATGGGCGACAACGGCAAGCTCTATGCCGGCGTGCCCGAGTCCACGATTGGCCTCATGCGCAGCCTGCTTGAGTGCGCAGACTACGCGGTGCCCAACTACACCGAGGCCTGTCTGCTCGCCGATACGCCTATTGCAGAGCAGATCACGCCCGATGAGGCCCGTGCCCTTGTGGACGCCGTGCGCGAGTTGGGTGCCAAGTCGGTGGTCATTACGAGCGCCGTGGTCAATGGCACGAACGCGGTTATCGGTTACGACCATGTAGCGGGGGAGTACTTCACGATTCCCTTTGAGCTCATTCCGGTCTATTTCCCGGGCACGGGCGACACGTTCTCGGCGGTGCTCGTCGGCCGCGTTATGGCAGGTTGGAGTCTGCAGCGCGCGACGTCCGATGCCATGCGTGTGGTGGCTGAGCTTATCGAGCGCAATGCCGACCAAGAGGACAAGTCGGCCGGCCTGCCCATCGAGGCCTGCTTGGACGTGATCGACCATGAGTAACGCTGGCGAGGGCGGCGTCAAGCCTGCGGGCGAGAACAAGCCGCTCGGCGCGCCGCGTGGCAAGCGTCCGCGTATCCGCGTGAGCTGCGTGGACCAGCTGGGTGCGTGCCGCTGCCACCATGGTCACAAGCCGGGCGACGTCTTTGACTTCGACCGAGACCGCGGCAAGATGTGCGCCATGGCCTGCCATGTGGGCTTTCCCTATATTGATATCCTGCGCTATGGCGGAACCGTGCCTGGCAACGAGCCTGGTACGGCAAAGTTCTGCTGCCCCGAGGTCGACACCCTCAACGTCTGGCTCGCCGAGATCGTCGACGAGTAGTTGAACGTGGATTTTCTCCCGCCGAGATAATGAGCGTGGATTTTCTCCCGTTCAGAGCGCACTTGAACGCTCAAAGTGGGAGATTTTCCACGCTCATTTTTCATGGGGGAAATTATCCACGCTTGTTTCGCGCCGAAGGCGTGGCCCGCGAGCTCGCTTGCCTACAGCTGCTCGAGCATAGCGGTGCAACCGGCGAGCACATCTCGGTAGGTGGCATCGAAATTGCCGGTGTACCAGGGGTCGGCCACGTCGCTGGGGCGATCGGTCCAATCGAGCAAGCGCGAGATCTTGCCAACGGGGTCCTTGCCAAAGATGCGGCATAGGCCGCGGGCGTTTTCATCGTCCATATAGACAATGTGATCCCAGTCGCCATACTCCGCGTGACGCGCCTGTCGCGCGCGGTGGGCAACGACGGGAATCCCGGCCTCGCGCAGCTTGGCGACGGTGCCACGGTGCGGTGGGTTGCCAAGCTCCTCGGTCGAGGTCGTCGCGGAATCGATGACAAACTCGCCCGCGCGCCCAGCGCGGTGCACCAGCTCGGTAAACACCGACTCGGCCATCGTCGAGCGGCAGATGTTCCCATGGCACACAAACATGATTTTTATCATTCTATGAAACCTCTCATATATCAGGATATCCGCAGGTAAACGGCATATTGTTGATTCCTCGATTAAATACAGAGTATCAAATCAATTCATAAATGAGCGGGTTTTTTCCGCCGTCAACGTCGTAAGAATCGTCGTAAACAGAGACATTTTACGATTTCCTACGCCGCCCCGGATTCATAACCGAGCATGTCCGCCTTCACGTCCTCGAAACCGAGGTGGGTATACGTATTGAACGTCACCTCTATGTCGGAATGGCCCATAATATATTTCAGTTTCGCGGGATTCATGCCCTTACGTGCCATCTTCGAGCAGAAGGTATGGCGGCAGACATGGGGCGTGATCTTCGGAAGCTCCTCCTTATAGATGCGGTTGTGCTTCGCCACCGCGTACTGAAAATACTTCTGCCAATGCAGGGCGACGCGGGGCATCTCGTTCTCATCGAGAAATAGGAAGCCGCTTACCCCGTCGACCACGGGTTCGCGCGCAGGGCGCGGGCGATTCGCGAGAACACGCTTGAAGCTCGCGGAGACGGCGTTCGTCATGGGAACGTAGCGGACACCGCTCTCCGTCTTAGGACGCTCAATGTAATAGCGCATGTCGCTGGATCGCTGGAGCTGCTTGTTCACCCGTATGCTGCCCTCTTTGAAATCGAGATCATCCACCGTGAGGCCGCAGAACTCGGAAATGCGGAGCCCGGTGTTCAAGAGGATGAAGAAGGCGTCGTAATAGCGCTGGTAGTGCTTGTCGTTCGCCACGAAATCAAGGAACCTGCGCTCCTGCTTGGGGGTAAGGGCCTCGCGTGCGACCATGTCGTTCACCAACACGGTGGCAAGCTCGAAGTTGAAGGGGTTCCGGCGGATGAGGTCGTTCTCCTCCGCCATCTGAAACGCGGGCCTCAAGACCCCGCGTATTGTGTGAATGGAGCTGTAGCGCTTCCCGTGGACGTTTTGGAGGTCGATGAGCCATTTCTTGGCCTCGAAAGACGTGACGTCGCTAATACGGCGCGAGCCGAACTCGTCCTTTGCAAGGTAGTTGAGTACCGTCTTGTAGCCAGCGCGGGTGGTTTGCTTGACCGCGGTTTTCGTCTCGGTGTAGCGCAATGCGAGATCGTAGACCGTCATGTCGTCCGGCGCGACGTTATCGAACGGGTCGCGCTGTATTCCCTTCTCAAGATCCCGCAAGCAGGGGCCGGCCTTCTTCCCTTTCGGTGTAAGGTCGCGAGTTGTCAAGGTCCACGAGTAGACGCAGCGCGTCCGCCCCTTTGCGTCGACGTACTTGTAGCAGTAGCGCCCGTCTTTCCTCTGCGTCTCCCCACGTCGGAGGAGGCGGCCCTTGCTATCCTTTTGAACCGTCTCCCGTTTCTTGGACACGAGAAATGGGAGGCTTTTGGAGTGGGTATGATGAATTGGACACCAGGTTAAGAGCGAAAGGTGTTCAAGATGGCCCAAAGAAGAAAGCGATACGACAGGCAGTTCAAGTTCTCGGCGGCAAAGGTGGTCCTGTCCGGGGAAATGACGGTCAAAGACCTATCGGAGGAACTCGGCATAAAGGATTCGACGCTGAGAAGATGGGCCTGCGAATACGAGGAGATGGGAGACGGCGCGTTCCCCGGAAACGGCTCTCCGAAGATCAACAAGGACTACGAGATCGTGAAGCTCAAGAAGAAGGTCGAGGAGCTCGAGCGCGAGAACGAGATGCTAAATAATTTCCGGGCCTTCTTGAGTCAAGACCATGCGTGAGGTTCGAGTTCCTCAAAGAGCATAGGGGCGAGATCGGCCCCATCAAGAAGGCATGCGAGCTGATGAAAATCTCGAAATCCGGTTTCTACGAGTATCTCGGCCGGAAGAAATCCAACGCCCAGATAGAGCGGCATAAGGGCCGCTACGGCTACCGGCGCATCAACCGCGAACTGCGAAAAAGCGGCATCGCCGTGAGCGAGAAGCGCGTGTTCCGCATCATGCAGAAGCTCGGACTCGCCGGAAGGGGCACGGCCCGAAAACGCCGCATCTAGAAGAAGGTCGAGCCGGGAGACCCTCGGCTGAACCTGGCAGAGCGCGCTTTCTCCGTGGGCGGGCGCAACAGGCTTTGGGTGGGCGACATCACCTACATGCCCACAAGAGAAGGGTGGCTCTATCTCGCAGCCGTGACAGGCGCCTTCTCCCGCAAGGTCGTGGGCTGGTCGATGTCCGAGCGCATCACCGAGAAGGTCGCGATCGACGCGATGGAGCAGGCGGTTGGCAGGGAGGGTTCGCCAGATGACGGCAGCCTCGTCTTCCATGACGATCAAGGCACGCAGCGCGCCTCCCGTTCCTTCCAGCGATGTCTGGACTCGCATGGCATAATCCGGTCGGTATCAAGGCCCGGCACGCCGCTGGACAACGCGGTGGCCGAGTCGTTCTTCAAGACGCTGAAAAGGGAATTGGCGGAAGGGAGGAGCTATGGGACGAGGGACGAGGCCAAGCAGGACATCTTCAAGTACATAGAGCTCTATTACAATAGGGTGCGCATGCATTCCACCTTGGGCTACATGTCTCCAGTGGAATACGAGCGACAGTACGCTTGAGGATCCTTAAAAGAAAGTCCAGTTTATCCTTCCCACTCCAAGTAGCCCCTATTTAAACCGTCCAAGTTTTGGGGTGCAGTTCAATTTTTTCTACGAATGGGGCGCATGCCCGAAGCATCATGCCTGCGATTCATGAGTGAAATAATCAATTTCCGTAAGTAATCTTCTTGAGCAAGAATAGAACTTGTAGGGATTAAGACAATAAACAAGAGCGGCATTCATATGAACAAGATCGCTCATTTCTGCTTTTACTTCTTTATCCTTTTCTATTTCACGAAGTGCAGCAATGTTTTCAATCAGAAGAAATCCTTCACGATTATCTATATCTTGCTTCGTTACTTCATCTAGCGGCGAAAGAAGAACCCCTGTCCTTTCCTTAATGCTATCGCGAAGGTCTGGTTCGTTTTGACCGTATTGTGAAAGGGATGAAAGAACAGATTGCTTGTACTGCTCAAAATCATCAGCCTTCGGAGCGTGAAGTATTGCAGACAGATAGCCATAAATATGCTTGTCATCTTGTTTGTTGCGTGAGCATTCGTAAAACAAACGCAGATTGATCACTTGTTGGTAGTAAGACAAGTCCGAGGTTCGCAACCGATTTAGAATGTGATTCGTCATAGTGTCGTAATCATCAACGGAAATTCTTTTGGTACTTGCGAAGCCATTTTCGTTAGCCAGATACAGGACCTCCCCCGTTCGCTTCAGCACGTGTTCATCAAAAGAGGACAGGCTCCTGTTCAGCTCCTGCTGTCGTTTTGATTCTCTATAGTGAAATAGAGCATATTTGGCGAATACATGATCGTGCGATAAAAGAAGAACTGTATTCGTCCAATCCTGATCAATGATGAGCTTATAAATTTGCTCTCTTCTATATTCGTCATAAGAAGATACTGGATCGTCAATGATGATTAGATCTTCCGTATTCATGGGTTGAAGCAGAAAGAAAATCAATGCGATAACATTACGCTCTCCATACGAGAGCTTCTTTCTGAAATCATGATCAGAAGATGAATCATTATGGACAAGAAGATAATTTGCTTCTTGCAACTCAACGCTCATATTTAGAATTTTGAAAGAATACGGAATGTCGAATCGTCGTAAATAGTCGTTTATCTTTTTTTGATTAGTTTGAACTATCCGGCAAAACGCTCCTCGCATTTCACCAAAAGCCCTTTTCACGCGAGTTGATGAACCTTGTGCGGTTCTAATTGCGGCATCAAGTCCCTTGAATTGCTGATAGGCTTCGTTACTGGGATCAACCGAATCAAGGAGATTGTTATTCTCTCTTAGATCAAACGAGGTTGCATGCAGAAAAGCAAGCAATGCGTCAATCGCTTGACACTCTGCGTTGAGCGCAGCTACTTGCTTTGCAGCAGAGGCAAATTCCTCGCTGTCGTACAAGTCGCCAAAATCGACGCCCGCAGCGCGAAGGGACGATTCGATAGTTGGAATATAGTCAAATCCCTTAGTCTCTGTGGTGTCTGTAACTACGTCTAGATAATCAATTCTCTCTTGCGAAACTGTGTTAGATAGACAAAATGGACATGTTTTCTCATCGCGCCATTGGGAAAAGCTTACGCCGTCGATAAGCCAAGTCAGATATTTGCCACCGGCATTTTGAATGAGTTCAATCCTTTGGGATGGAGAGTTCAGCAACGCGCTTCTTGCGGATCCAATCATTGAGCGCTTTGTAAAATCGCCATCGTTCTTAAATGCCGTTTTCGTTGAGCTAAATAAGGTGTTGATCTTCGCTCTGCGTTCTACAAGAGCATCCTCGTAGCTTTTGATCTTTTTAACGCTATGCTCGAATTCGCTTTTCGCATTTTCATATTCATCGTCGTTGGCCATAACAATGGAATAAACTCCCGATGACAATTCGTCGGCATAAAGCCTTCGTTCCGTATCAACATTAAATGTCTTAACGGACAAACGATCGGAAGATGTTGTCACTTTCATCGTACTTGGATCTGTACCAGCACGAGCATCATCCGAATCGAACTCTCCGTTAATTGCAACCGCGATAGACGATTTACCGGAGCCGGACGATCCTGTGAGAAGTGACACCTTTCCATCGGGTATCTCAAATGACATCGACTTGATATTTCTTAAATTTGTAATATCAACTTTCATAAGTATCCGCCTCCCGGTCGGTAATTAGTCTACAGCGTGAAAATCTGTAACCCACTTCCTAGCTGCTTGCCGAATGAATGGGAATATACGTATCGTTTTCTCATTGTAAGAGAGTCGCATCGAGGCTCAAAGTCGTAAAAAAGTAGCAAAACGCCTTACTAGCGTATGGAACTCCTCATTTACTGGGTCTTTTCTTAAAACCGGCAGATGTTCCCATGGCAGATAAAAAGACACTTTACCAATTTGGACCTTTCTTGAGTTATGACCTCGGCGGTTCTTTGTTGATGGGACTTCCAATAATGCACACGTGCGCGTACGGGTTCAAGTAAAAACGAAGTGTTATCGGAGTCGAGGGTATCAAACTGCCAGCATGGGATTTGGGGCACCCCGTTATTCTCAGAGAATCTGGTTGCCGGGATCGTTGGCTGCCTTAACAAGGCTTACTATCCTTTCTTTATAAAGAACGATTATGAAAGACGCTGCAAAGGATATTAATCGAAAAGCGCATTACAATGTATGTCTATGTAATGATTGAATTAAAGAGGCGAACGTGAAGGCACCAGCTACTACGGTACGAATTGATCCTAAGTTAAAAGACGCTGCTAACGCTGTGTTTGATGAACTTGGCATTAGCCTTTCAGCGGGCGTAAGTGCTTTTTTGAAAGCAGTGGTTCGCGAGCAGGGGATGCCATTTGAGATGAAGCTGGATACGAATGGCATTTTGTATTCTGGTTCGGCAAAAAATGACAAGGCGATTGTGTCGGATGAATTGCGCGGAAACGCAGAGCTTAACCGCGCTGGGGTAGCAAAAAAAGACGAATTTTATACTCAGCTTTGCGATATCGAGGCGGAACTTTGCTTTTATAAAAGTTGCTTTGAAGACAAAGTGGTCCTATGCAATTGCGATGACCCCTTTGAGTCAAATTTCTTCAAGTACTTTGTTTTGCATTTTAATGAACTAAAAATCAGGAAGTTAATCGCTACCTGCTATCAATACTCTTCATTATCGAGAAATGAGTGTTCGGTCGATAAGCTGTTTGTCTCGCGTGCCGTTGGGTGTAGGAGAGCCTACAAAGCTGTTGTTACATTTGTTGATGACGACAACATTCAGGCTGACCACAATACGTTTATTCCCGAAAGCCTGTTTTCTTTGCCGGGAAACTCTATTGAATTGCTTGACGGCGACGGAGATTTTCGTTCAAGTGAATGTCTCTCTTTATTGGATTCCTCTGATGTTGTTGTTACTAATCCGCCCTTTTCGTTATTTAGGGATTTCATTGGCACTCTAATTTCAAAAGAAAAGAAATTCCTAATTATTGGAAACATTAACGCAGCTACCTATAAGGAAGTGTTCCCGCTGATTCGAGATAATAAAATATGGCTCGGGGCAAGTATTCATTCAGGGGATAGAAAATTCTATGTTCCTAGCACTTATCCGCTTCAAGCGACTGGTTGTGGATGCGATGATGACGGAAGACGGTATATAAAAGTAAAGGGTATTCGCTGGTATACGAATCTTGACATGACACAACGTCATAAAGGGCTCGAGCTATCAAAAGCGTATAACTCTCAAGATTACCCAACTTTTGATAATTACAATGCCATTAACGTGTCGCGTACCGCGAATATCCCATACGATTACCCAGGAATAATGGGTGTGCCAATAACGTTCTTGGATAAATACGATCCAGACCAGTTTGATATTTTAATGCTGGCCAATGGCAACGTCCGTGCTAATTCAAATCCGGAAACATTGAAGCTGGTCGGTTATAAACGTCATATGAACGACAAAGGTGGTGTAGGGGTTATTAATGGGAAACGCTCCTATGCCCGTATCCTTATTCGAAATAAGCGTCCAGAGGTGGGCTAATGAGCAAAACGGTTCAATTGCGTGTGCCTTGCTGTTACCAAGGTGGCAAGCAGCGAATTGCTGGTCAAATAGTAGATAGACTGTTGTCTGTTTACCCCGAAGACAACGGAATTGTACGGTTCTATGATATGTGCTGCGGCTCAGGAGCCATATCGATAGAGCTTCTTAATAGGGGTATTAAGCCTCAGCAAATCACCATGCTAGATGCTAGCTCTTGGGGAACCTTCTGGAAAGCCATAGGGGAAGGCGAATTCGATTTAGCAGTCTTTAAAGAAGAGTTGGATAGAATTCCAAAAGATAAACGAGAAATAAAGACATATATGACTGCGCTTGCAAATGAGCCCTTAAAGGGGGATGAGCGTTATATATATCCTATTCTTCAATCCTGCTCTTTTGGGGGGAAGCAAATATGGCTCAAAAACGGTAAGTGGTCCAACGCGTTTTTTCGCGACTATTGGGAGCCGACAGCCAGCAGTGTTCGAAAAAGTCCAGCCAATCCAATGCAGCCGGCGCCAGAAACCCTGTATAGGCGCGTGAGGGAACTTGTTAAAAGCGGCAACGGGATAACCTGTCTGAAAGAAAACATCCTAGATTTTGCGTATAGCGAAATTGACAAACCTGCTGTCGTTTATGTCGATCCTCCGTATCGGGGTACTACGAGCTATGGTTTTAATTTCGACCTAAATGTGTTCGTTGAGGCTTTTAAAAAGCTCAACGATTCGCCGCTATTCATTTCAGAGGGCATTCCTTTGGGGAGCCAATCAGAAGAACTTACCTTTGGGGGAGCGAAAGGCGGAATCAGTGGTAATAAACCCAAAAAACACAGGGAGTGGATAACGCGATTCTAGGGCAGTTTTTACCACAGTCCGAGCAGCCTTGATCTCCTGTTGCTGCCATTATAGGCAACGACTTTCGAAACATCGATAAAGTCATTAAGGTCAGAGGCATCAAATATCGACATGAAAAAATATCTTTCGTCGATTTTTGTAAAAACAAGAATCTTATTTACTAGATAGTCTCTCTCAAAGGAGTCTAATATATTTTCCCCATCAGATGATTCACCTTTGATTTGTAGGCGCCAGGTTCCGTTAGCTTTATCGCCGGTGGGATATTTAATTGTGTTTCCCTTATAGTCAACGCCGTCGTAGTTGATGGTAATGTCGATTGAAGAGCTTGTATTTGCCGGATCGATGCCAAAGAACTGCACTCCGCCCTTCATCTCGGTGCTGGAGCCATCAATTGAAAAGGCGGTGTATTGCGGGTCTCCCTGCTTTACGAGTGATTTTTTCGACAAATCAAGGATATTTCTTGAGCCGCCAGTCATCTTTCTAGTTTCAAACCAAATGCTGTTGCCGTCGCCGTTGAGCTTGTCGAGGGTTGGTTCGGAAGCAGAAAGGCGTGCCTCGATCTTTGCCTTGGTCGTATCGGGCAGAGCGGACTTATGCTGCCCATCTGGCATAATTGGGGGAAGCGAGGCCTTAATACGGCTGATGAATGGTTTGATACTGTCAAGGCTTTCTTTAGAGATCTGTCTCCGTGCTGATTCCCTGCGAATTCGAGTTTTGGCTTCTTTCGAGACATACCCAGCCTTGAGAAGTGCTTCAATATCCTCTTGGCATTTAATCTCCATGGATAGCCCTTGCATTTCAGTAATATCACTGATATATGAATCGATTTGGCATTGAACGGATCGATCGGATTGCTCGCTTAGGTCAAGCTGCTCGATGGAACAGCTTTCAAGATTCGTCCAGAGCCCACCAGCAGTTAGATTGTTCGATCCAACAACGACGATGGACCTGTCTTTTTTCTTGAAGTTGTAAACCTTTGAATGGAAGGTCTGGTCAGATTCGGTATGAACGACATAAAGTTTGTCGGCCAGCTTAGACAAGCTGATCAAGGCTTCGTATGATGTGCCATCGAGGTCAATTCCAACAAAAATATTGATTTCTGCACCACGAGCCTTGAACTGCTCTAGAGCCGGCTTGAGCCTAAGAACACCGCTATTCTTTGCAAAGGCCACTATGATATTTGCTATATCAAAATCAGCGTCTTCGAGACAACTGATAAGGTAATCGCCAAGATTGCCGTTTAGAGGCTGGTTGATAACGGTGGTGTTGGGCATATTAAAGTCTCCCGTTCATTGGAGAAAACGTTGCCTATATGATAAGACATTAATTCCGGTCAGTCCTTGTGTACGTGGCAGCTCGGTGCTCAGAGCGTTGATCACGAGCCGGTCTCCATTATTGGTTAAAGGACACCGCTGATAGCCCGCTGTCGTGTTGATTGGTTGAGGTCGCGTTCGGTGCTAGCCGCATGTCGTCCCTTTATTACGTGCAAACAATACGCGTTTCATAGGACGAAATCCTTTCATATAGAGGCAATTTAAATCTAAGAGGATTTGTACCCAGCCCAATTTCTTAGCTAGCGTTGAGGCGGTGGGCGGCGACGGCATCAAGCCCATTGAGGCCCGCTTCACTCGTCTGTTCATCCAGCTCAACGATTGCGACAAGGTCGCTGATGATGCGGAGTTTACCGAGAAGCTCGAAGTGCGTGGCATCGTACATGCAAACGACAGCGTACTGATTGTCTGCGGCAACATGGCATTCAACTACGCGGCTCAGATGCGTGAATTGTTATTGGGTATGGAATGGTCGGCATTGTCTGTGCGCAATGATCCAGTATAAAAAGCGGCGACAGATTGCGCTCTGTCGCCGCTTTTGCATTTCGGAAGCGGATAGAATCACCCTGCGATCGTTTCGATGGGAAATTTCGTGTATTTGAAATACACGAAATCGTAGAAAAGCGTGTATCTGAAATACACGAAATTGCACTGCTGGAGCTTGCAGGCGGATAAACACTACTCGTATGGGACGGTTTCACCGGTTGCTCGTCACCTTGGGCTATGTTCGCCTCTATGCCTGTATCCGGGGCTGTGCTGATTGACGGTGGCGCTCCCAGCGAGCCAACTTAATCGTTACCAGCGTAAGCGCCCAGGCTACAAGCGAGAACGCGGCGCCCACTGCGCCTACGTATGCAATGCCAACGCTGCTTACCACGGCGCCGCCCACCGCGGTGCCAAACGAAATGCCGACGTTAAACGCCATGGGCTCAACCGAACTCGCGAGCACCAACGACTTGGGATGGCGGCTGCGTGCCACGTCCATAAAGTGCGTGATGCATGACACCGAGAACAGGTACATGAGCAGCGCCAAGCTAAAGACAAAGGCCAGCGCGAGTGGCATAGTGCCGCCCACAGCGAACAGCCCGAGTAACGCCGCAGCCTGCAGCACAAACGTCACAAGCAGCGCCTTCATGCCAAAGCGCGCATCGATCCATCCGCCCAGGATGTTCGAGATCAGGCAGAACGCGCCATAGGCCATAAGCGTGGTGCTCGCCTGGACAGTGCCCATACCCAGCACCTGCTCCAGATAGGGCGTCACGTAGCCGTAGAATACATAGACCGAGCCCACACCAAACAAGAAGATGAGCATGCCGGTGATGATGCTCGGCTCGCGTAGCAGACCCGCCTGCTCGCGAAAGGTGGCAGGCTCGTCGGTTTGCCCAGCGCGCGGCATAAACATCACGAGCGCTCCGCAGATCAAAACGGCAAAGGCCAGCGTGCCGTACATGGCCACGTGCCAATCGAGCGTGTCGGCCACAAACTTGCCAATCGAGGTCACAAAGACCATTGCCACGGAAAACGCACCATATACCACCGAGATGGCAAGCGAAGTTTGCTGCGGGGACAGCAGCTCGGGGATGTACGTCACGCCCACGGCGAGCAGTGCGCCCGAGACGGAACCCAGGATGATGCGCGAGATAAAGAGCACCTGGAAGTTGGGCGCCAGTGCCATGACCAGGTTGCCGAGCACAAAGACGATGCTATAGCACACGAGCAGCTGGTATCGGCGAAAACGCCCCGTGCTGAGCGCGAGCACCGGCGTCGCGATAGCGTAGACAAGTGCAAACACGCTGATGAGCTGGCCCGCTGTGGCAAGCGATATGCCGAGTTCCGTCGCCAAGTCACTTTCGATGCCGATGACCACGAACTCGGAGCAGCCGAGCGAGAATCCCAACAGCACGAGCAGCGCTAGGCAGAGCTTGGTGCGCGCGGGGGAGAGCGCGGCGGCGGTTGACTTACTTTTAGGCGTGGTCGCGGCGGTCAAGGTTGTCACTCCAATGTCGCATGAATAAGCGGGATTCAATCCCTGCAACTCTAACAGAATGTGACAAAGGGACAGTCCCTTTGTCACATGGTGAGCTTGCCTGTATAGTCGCAATACAGGCGAAGATGGTCTCAGGTACATCGCGGGCGACAGGAGATCCCATGGGTATGCACACGACAAAGGTTGCAGTGGGCGAGGGCAAGTTTACGCTCGAGGCCCAGCTGACGGTGACGCCGCGAGGTATGGCGGTCTACGCCTGCTCGCCGGAGTTTGCGCACCTGGGCGCCACGGCGCAGGCCATTCCGCGCCCCGAGCCCGGCCGCACGGCGACGGTGAGCATTCTCGCAGTGCCTTGCCATCGAGACGAGATCCCGGCGCACGATATCGCGGCGGCGCTGGCCACGCGCTTTGGCGTACCGGTAGTTGCAAGTACGGGCTTTCATGTCGAGCACGCGAGCGCGGACGACCTGCAGCGCGTGCTCGATACCACCAAGGAGCTTATCGCCGCGCTCGAGGCTGCGGCAGCCTGCATCCTGCGTGCCGGCTGGGATGAGGGAGGCGCGGGCGCCGAGGTCGTGGCGGTTGATGCCGCGACCGGCGAGGCGCTTGGCCCCGTCGATCGCATCGAAGCCCATACGGGGGAGGGCATCCTGCACCAGGCATTTCTGACGCTTCTGGTCGAGGGCCAGGGCGAAGACGCGCGCCTGCTGCTCTGTCGCCGCAGTCCGCTTAAGCGCCTGTGGGGCGGGGTGCTGGCCGATAGTTGCGCCGGACATCCGCTCCCCGGGGAAGACGTCGCGGACGCCACAGCGCGCCGCATCGGTGAGGAGCTCGGCATCAAGCGTGAACCCGACCAGCTCAAGCACCTCGGTCACGTGGTGTACCGCGAGGATCACGGCGACGGCCGCTGCGAGTGCGAATGGTGCGAGGTCTACCTTGCCCACGTTGAGCCGGGTGAGCTGCATATCAACCAAGGGGAGATCTCGGAGGTGCGCCGCGTGGCCCCGTCCGAGCTCGACGGCTACCTGCAGGGTCGCCCCGAGCAGCTGGCCCCCTGGCTTCGCGAGGCCCTCAGCGACCCATCCATCCGTACGGCCCTCGCTATGTAACAAAGGTACAGTCCCTTTGCCATATCCAAACCGTCACAACATTTGATGAAAATCTCGAAAACGAGGAAAAGCGTCGAATGTTGTGACGCTTTTTGTCCAGAGGATCGCTTCTCATCCAAAAATCCCGCTTGACTGTATTGCCACAACACAGCGCAACGTAAGGGGTGTCCGATAACGGGCGCCCCTTTTTAAGTGGCAACGTGGCCGCGAATCCGGAGCGCCCCCAACAAGAAAGGTGGGGAGATGGAAGCGGAAAAGAAGGCGTTTAAGATCACCAAGCGCGAAATTGGCTTTGTGCTGGGTATCGTTGTCTTTTTGCTGGTGAAGTTTCTTCCTTTGGCGGAGCTGAGCTCGACGGTCGAGCTTACGGTCGGCGGTCAGACCTGTCTGGCGTTGACGCTCGCCACGGTGGTGTTCTGGGCGTGTGGCGTGGCACAGCCGGGCTTTGTGGGCCTGCTCTATTGCGCGCTGCTCGTTCTGTTCAAGGTGTGCGTGGACGACACGGGTGCCGCGAGCATCTCGGCGACGGTCGCCTCCACGTTTAGCTCGTGGACCAAAGCCACCATGTGGCTCGTCATCGGCGCCTACCTCATCGCCAGCGCGGTCAAGGAGTCGGGCCTGGGCGAGCGCATCGCCTATGCGTTTATGCTCAAGTTCGTGCGCGATGCCAAGTCGCTCATCATCTCAATCTTCGCGCTCACCTTTGTGCTGTCGCTGCTGATCCCGCATCCGTTCCCCCGCGCCTTCCTCATCCTCGCCGTCGTCTCGGTCATCGCCGAGTCCGCCGGCTACGGTGACGACGACAAGGGTAAGCTCGGCTTCCTCGTGTTTGCCGCTGCTGCCCCGGGCTCCATGTTCTTCCTGACGGGCGACTCCACACTCAACCCGCTCGTTGCGCAGTACAGCGCCGAGGCCGGCGGCATGAGCCCGTCCTTTGTCGACTGGTTCCTGTACATGAGCGTGCCTATGCTGGTCGCGCTGCTGTGCACCCTGTTCTTGGGCCTCTTCCTCTTTAAGCCCAGCAAGGAGCTCGTCTACGATCGCGAGCAGATCGTGGCCAAGCAGGCCGCGCTCGGCAAGCTCTCCGTCAAGGAGATCCGCACCATCGTGTGGCTTGTCATCGCCATCGCGCTGTGGCTCACCGTCTCGGGCGACTATATCGGCTGGGTCACCCTGGCCATTGGCGTCGCACTCGCCATGCCCATCATCGGCGAGGTCCTCACTCCTGCCAGCTGGAACGCTGTCGACATCAAGTCCCTCATGTTCCTGACGGCCGCCATGGCCGTGGGTTCCGTGGGCGGCGCCACCGGCATGAACGCCTGGATCGCCGACGTCGTGCTTCCCAGCTCCGTGCCCGAGAACATCTTCCTGTTCGCCCTGCTCGTCGCCGCGCTCTCCATGATCATCCACATGTTCATGGGCTCGGTCATGGCCGTGCTCGGTGTGTGCGTGCCGGCGTTCATCAGCTTCGCGGCCGGCTCCAGCGTAAGCCCGCTTGCCGTGGCGCTCATCGTCTTCACGTCCATCAACATCCACTACATCCTGCCGTTCCACAACCTGCCGATCCTTATCGGCGAGGGCAAGGACGCCGGCGGCTACACCTCCAAAGAGGCCATGCGCATGGGTATTCCCCTCACCGCGGTCGTCTTTATCGTCGTGCTGGTCGAGGCCGCCTGGTTCCACCTCTTTGGCCTGATGTAAGCAGTCGAGTGCTTGGCTGTAATTAGCCGAGTGCTTGAACTGCGAGTGCCCGAGCGCCCCATCTATGAGCGCTGCGGCCCCATTACGTTACCAAGCCCGGCGGCATCCTCGCCGCCGGGCACTCTCCCGAAAGGAGCATGCTATGTCCACTACCGATGCTTCCCAGATCCACGACCTGCGCTCCGCGCTCGACTTTTTGCGCGAGATGCCGGGACAGCTGCTCGAGACCGACACCCAGGTCGATCCGGACGCCGAGGTCTCGGGTGTCTATCGCCACGTCGGTGCCGGCGGCACCGTTATGCGTCCGACCAAAGAGGGTCCGGCGATGGTCTTCAACAACGTCAAGGGCTTTGACGATGCCAAGGTCTGCATCGGCATGCTTGCCAGCCGCAAGCGCGTTGCCGCCCTGCTCGACCTGGACGAGGAGCACCTGGGCCTCGAGATCGGTAAACGCTTCGAGAACCTGATCGCGCTCGAGCAGATCGCCGAGGGTGCGCACGTCGACTGCCAGGAGGTCGTGTACAAGGCGACCGACGAGGGCTTTGACCTGCGCAAGATCGTTCCCGCTCCCACCAACACGCCCGTCGACGGCGGCCCCTACATCACCATGGGCCTCGCTTATGGCACGAGCCCCGACGGCTCCCAGTCCGACGTGACCATCCACCGCTTCTCCTGCGTCGACAAGGACAAGCTCGCCATGTGGATTACCCCGGGCAGCCGTCACCTGGGCGCGTTCTTTGACGAGTACTGCCAGCGCGGCGAGGACATGCCCATTTCCATCTCCATCGGCCTGGACCCCGCCGTGTACATGTGCTGCGGCTTCGAGGCTCCCACCACGCCGCTCGGCTTCAACGAGCTGCAGATCGCCGGCGCCCTGCGCGGCCATGCCGTCGAGCTTGCCGACTGCGTCACCGTTCCGCAGAAGTGCATTGCCAATGCCGAGTACGTGCTCGAGGGCTACCTCATGCACGACGAGACCATCAACGAGGACGTCAACGGCCACGGCTACGCCATGCCCGAGTTCCCCGGCTACACCGGCGGCGCCAAGGTCTGCCCGGTGATCAAGATCACCGCCGTCACCACGCGTGTCAACCCCATTATGGAGAGCTGCATCGGCCCTTCGCACGAGCACGTGTCCATGGCCGGTATCCCCACCGAGGCTTCCATCTACAAGATGGTCGAGACCGCTATCCCGGGCCGCCTGCTCAACGTCCACGCTGCTCCCTGCGGCGGCGGCAAGTTCGTTGCCATCATGCAGTTCAAGAAGTCGAGCAAAAATGACGAGGGCCGTCAGCGCAACGCCGCCATGCTCGCCTTCTCGGCATTCTCCGAGCTCAAGCACGTCATCCTTGTTGACGAGGACGTCGACATCTTCGATATGAGCGACGTGATGTGGGCCATGACCACGCGCTTCCAGGCCGACGTGGACCTCATCACCATCCCCGGCTGCCACTGCCACGTGCTCGATCCGTCCAACGACCCCGCGTTCGACCCTTCGATCCGCGAGCACGGCATTGCCTGCAAGGCCATCTTCGACTGCACGGTCCCGTTCGACCTCAAGAAGAACTTCATCCGCTCGCAGTTCATGGAGATCGACACAGATAAGTGGGCAGCAGAGCTCGCTTTCTAGTACGTAGCCCTGCCAAATAGTTAAGGAGTTGTCATGCCTGAGTCTTCTGTTCGTCCTCGTCGCATTGTCGTTGGCGTTTCTGGTGCCAGCGGCGCTGCGCTGGGTCTCGAGTGTCTCAAGTGCCTGCGTCAGGCCGGTGCCGAGTCGGCGCTTGTCGTCACGCGTGGGGGAGAGATCACCATCGAGCAGGAGCTCGGCATGACGCTCGACGAGTTTGCCGCGCATGCCGATGTGGTCTACGACAACAAGAACATCGGCGCCGCCATTGCAAGCGGCACCTATCCGGTCGATGGCATGATCGTGGCGCCCTGCTCCATGAAGACGCTTGCCGGCATCGCGAGTGGTTACAGCGAAAACCTGTTGCTGCGTGCGGCCGACGTGCAGATGAAAGAGCAACGCCGCCTGGTACTCATGGTGCGCGAGACGCCCTTCAGTGCGATCCATGTCGATAACATGGCGCGCTTGGCGCGCGTACCGGGCGTCATGCTCATGCCGCCCATGCTCACGTTTTACAACGGCCCCGCCACGCTCGACGATGCGGTGCATCACATCGCCGCCAAGGCGCTCGAGGCCGTCGGCGTGTCATGTGCAAACTATAAGCGCTGGTCATAGGCGTCTTTAGGGTAGGATACGAGTAGTGTTTGAGCCCGCTGCCCCTGTGGGCGGCGGGCTTTGGTGTGTCGGGAGGACCTATGCAGACGGGCATGTATGCGATTAGCGAGATGGCGAGTTTGTTTAACGTTTCGCGCCAAACGCTCATCTACTACGACAAGATCGGCCTGTTTAAGCCCGCCGTGGTGAACGAAAAAGGCTACCGTTTCTATTCGCCCACGCAGATCCCGCTCATGCGTCTAATCTGCATGCTGCGCGACCTGGGGCTCGAACTCGATGAGATCGACCGCCTAGCCTCGACGTTCGACATTAGCGAGATGACCGACCACCTGCGCTCGCGGGTGCAGGCGCTCGACGAGCAGATTGCCGGGCTCAAAGCCGAGCGTGCGAGCGTGCAGGAGCGTCTGAGCTTTTACGACGAGGCAGTTTACTGGCGCGAGCGGGAGGGCAAGCCGGAGCTCAAGCAGTTTGAGCGTCGCTACGTGGTCTTTGAGGAGTTTCCGGGCGATATCGAGCGTGGCCGCTCGATGCTGCACCCCACGCTCATGCGGGCGATTCTGCGCATGCGTACGCTGACGGGCACGCGTCCCATGCGCGGCTGGGGCGCCATGCTGCGTCGCGAGGCGCTGCATTCCGACGATCCCATCGCCGGCGCTGGCTCCTTTGCCGTACTGCCGCGCGGTGCCGAGGAGCTGCTGCCGAGCGACGCTGCCGAGCTGGCAGAGATCGGCATCGAAGTGCTGCCCGAGGGCACATACCTGTGCATGAGCCGCTGGGGCATGCCGTACGAGCCCGAAGGCATCCGCGCCATCGTGGCCTGCATGGACGAGCACGCGCTCCAGCCCGTTGGCAACGCCTTCGACTTTTGCTACCTCGATACCACGAGCTACGACGAGTCCCACCAAGAGGACTTCTGCTGCATCCAAATCCCCGTCGCCCTCCAGATGTGACAAGGGGACTGCTCCTTCGTCGCATTCGTGGTGTGGCTGCTGCCTAAACCGTCACAACATTCGATGAAAATCTCGAAAACGAGGAAAAGCGTCGAATGTTGTGACGCTTTTCCTATCCGTGCCGGCGAGTGGGCGTGCCATCTGGGGGTATAAGGCTAGCAAGTGTTTATTTGCGAGGCCAAGGGGGCGCCCCGTATGGATATCGATAACTTTGAATGGTGGTATAGCGAGGGCGAGGCTCCGGACGAAGAGTGGGACGAGCCCGCGCCGTGTGACGTGTCGAGCGACGAGGACGAGACCGGCAACGATGCCGGTGTCGAGCCTGAAGCCGCCTCCGATGCCGCCGAACCCCTAACCTTTGAACAGGCTTGGGCCCAGGCCGAGGCCGACGAGGCGAAGGCCGATGCCACGGCCACGCTCGGCGAGCCGGCTGATATGTCGATCTCGCCGGCAAAGACCCCACAGCCGCGCCATACCATCGACCCCGGCAGCACGGCATCCTTCAGCATACTCGACGTGCCCGCGCAGGGTGCCCAGGCGCCCGCCCCCACCCATCGCCCCAACCTGGCTCGCGAGGAAGACGCGGGCCGTCGCTCTCTGCTCGGCCCCATTCTCATCGCCTTTATGGCCGGCGTCATCGCTTGCTCGGCGATCGGCAGCATCTGGGGTCATGTCGAGCAGCAGCGCCAAGACGCCGCCAAGGTCGAGATGTCTGTCGAGCAATCGCTCAGCCGCACGCGCTCGGTGCATGTATCGGTCGAGGTCAAGGACGGCGCGACGTGGGACACCGCGCGCGGCGACAGCCAGATGCTCGTCCATATCGTGGGTCGCACGCTCAAGGGGCAAGCGATCGACGAGTACCAATACGTCAATTCCGAAGGTGACGGCATCGAGCTCAAGCCCGGCGACTACGAGCTCACGGTCGATGAGCCGCCCGTCGCCACCGACGGCACGCGTTACCGTGCCTCAAAGCGCATGGTTCCGGTGAGTTTTAATTCACAGGCGCCCGATACGGTCGATAGCACGCCGCAGGGCGGGTTTGACCTTTACGCTATTGCTCAATAACTGCGCCTGACGCTCAACCCCGCCGCCAAGAGTGGGACAATAGCCCTCGATACTGTTGTTTATTTTTGGAGGAAGTAGCATGTCCACCGTCACTACCATCAAGCGCGGCGGCCTCACCGCGGCCATCGATTCCATGGGTGCCCAGCTCACGAGCCTTGCCCTCAACGGCAACGAGTATCTGTGGCAGGGCGACCCGGCCTTTTGGGGCAAGCACGCGCCCATTCTGTTCCCCATCGTGGGCTCGCTGCGCAACAACACTGCGACGTCTGCGGCCGGTACCTGCGAGATGCCGCGCCACGGACTCGCGCGCATCGTCGAGCACAAGCTGGTCGAGGTCTCCGAGGACGGCTCGTCCGTCACCTACGAGATCACCGACACGCCCGAGTCGCTCAAGGCTTTCCCCTTCCACTTTAAGCTCAACATGACCTATGCCCTAACCGGCGACGCCACGCTTACCCAGACCTTTGCCGTCACCAACACCGGCGACGTGGACCTGCCGTTCTCGGTGGGCGGCCACCCTGCATTTAACGTGCCCGCCCCCGGTGCCGAGGACGAGACGTTCGAGGATTACGAGCTGGCATTTACCGAGGCTTGGACCAACGAGGCCCCCATCATCACGCCCGATGGCCTCATGACGTTCGAAGGCAGCTACAGGGCGCCCGATAACTCGGACGTGCTGCCCATCACGCACCGCAGCTTCGATAACGACGCCATCATGTTCACCGATACCCCGGGCTCCACGCTCACGCTGCGCGGTCGCAAGTCGGGCCACGGCGTCAAGATCGACTTTGAGGGCTTTAAGTACATCGGCGTGTGGTCTGCCGCCAACGACGCCCCGTTTGTGGCGCTTGAGCCTTGGTCCGGCCACACCACCATGGACACCGAGGACGACGTCTTTGAGCACAAGGTCAACACCATTGCGCTGGCGCCGGGCGAGACAGACGTCCGCAGCTTTAGCGTCACCCTGCTCTAGAGGTTCCGCCGTTCTAACGAACGGCGGACCGGTCGACGCTGCGCCCTTAGGTTTCGCCGTTCTGACGAACGGCGGGCCGGTCGACGCTGCGAGCCGCCCAGAGCGACAATTTGCCATTCAAAAGGCACGGCATGACCAGAAGGTCTATGCCTCGCCTTTTTCATGCCAACTTGTTCGCTCTGGACGTCGCTCGCTGGCATTGCCAAAACATCGACGCTCCCAATGACTACCGTGTGTCTATTAATTTTTCGAGCTTGTGCTGCGCTGCTGGTCGCTGGCGTATATCCTGTTAAGTCGTCAGCATACGATTCAACAGGGAAGGCAGATTATGCATTCTCCCCATCAACGCGACGCGCATCCACAGCCGGTGTGCAGTCGTCGCATCTTCTTGGGTAGCGCTCTCGCTGCGAGCGCTTCTGTCGTCGCCGGCGCACTTGCCGGCTGCCAGCGTCCCTCCACGCTGGAAGTAGTTCAGCCCACGACGGGCGGCGGTCGCGATGACCTGTCCGATTCCGTTATCGGCAAGGATAAGATCCGCATCGGCATGGAGGCGGCCTACGCCCCGTACAACTGGCAGGTTTCCGAGGCCAGCGAGTTCACGATCCCCATCGACAACGTGCAGGGCGCCTATGCCGATGGCTACGACGTGCAGATCGCCAAGATCGTCTGCAAGGCTCTCGGCGGCGAGCCCGTTGCCGTCAAGCAGAGCTTCTCGGGCCTTATCGACTCGCTCAACAACGGCCAGATTGACCTCATCATCGCCGGCATGAGCGCCACGCCCGAGCGCGAGGAGTCCGTCGGCTTTTCCGACCCGTACTTCATTGGCTACTTTGGCCTGTTCGTAAAAGAGGGCTCGCCCTACCAAAACGCCACCAAGCTCAGCGACTTCAGCGGTGCCACGGTGCTCGGCCAAAAGGACACCATGCTCGATACCGTCATCGACGAGATTCCGGGCGTTGTGCACAAGAACCCGGTCGATTCGGTCCCCACGGTGTTCTCGAATCTGCTGCAGGGCACGTGCGACGCCGTGACCTACAACACGGAGAACGAAAAGGGCTATATGGCCCAAAATCCCGGTATCGTCCCCATCCACTTTGCCGAGGGCGAGGGCTTTAAGCAGGAGGTCACGGCAAATGTCGGTTGCCGCAAGGGCTCGGACAAACTGCTTAAGCTCATCGACAAGACACTCAAGGGCATTAGCCAAGAGGAGCGCGACCAAATGTGGGACGCGTGCCTCGACCGTCAGCCGGCATAGGGAGGCAGCATGAAAGGCATCAATCGTCTGGCCTCCTTTATCAAGGCCGACCACCGTTATGTGTACCTGGGCACGAGCGTTATCGCGGCGCTCGGCTTGGCATTTAGCCAGCGCAACCCCACGCCGCTGAGCTTTTTGGCGCCCACCGGCATCTTCCAAGATTGCCTTTGGGCGATTCTTTGGGCCTGGATCGTCGTGTCGGCGGCAGCGCTCGTCACCAAGGTTATGCACTGGAGCGACTATCGCGAAACGTCGCCGTTTGCATCCGAGCGTTTCCGTCGCGGCGCGCGCCTGGGCAGCTATGTCGTGGTCGTCATCGCGGCGATCTTCTTTGTCGACCGCTGCGTCATGTCGTTTATCGACCTGGTGCAGGTGAGTATTGTCTCGGACTCCAACCCCAGCGACTTTTTGTCGAGCCTGGTCTACATGACCTACAAGAGCGGGGACTTCTTTATCCGCGGCATCGAGATCACCATCGCACTTGCGACCTTCGGTACCGTCATCGCTTTTTTCCTTGCGCTGCTCTTTGTGTTTTTGCGCATTCAGACCTTCGATCGCGTGGACAACGACCTGGTGCGCTTCTTTAAGAGTGTCGGCCGCGGCTTTGCGACCATCTACTCCACCATCGTGCGTGGCACGCCCATGATGGTCCAGGGCCTACTCATCTATTACGCGGGCTTCACCGTTTTGCGCGGCATGGGCTTCGAGACCGCCCAGGCCAACCAGATCTGGAGTACCTTCACTGCCGGCCTCGTCACCATCTCGCTCAACTCCACCGCCTACATGATGGAGGTCCTGCGCGGCGGCATCGAGTCCATCGACCCCGGTCAGGCCGAGGCGGCGCGCTCGCTGGGTCTGTCGCAGTGGCAGGCTATGCGCAAGGTCGTGTTCCCCCAGGGTATTAAAAACGCGATCCCCGCGCTCACCAACGAGCTCATCATCAACATCAAGGACTCGTCGGTGCTTTCGGTTATCGGCGTGTTCGACCTTATGTACGCTACTACCACGGTCGCCGGCGTGTACTACCGCCAGATGGAGGTCTACTGCGTGGCGCTCGTGGTCTACCTGATCCTGACGCTCGTGGCGAGCCGCCTGCTCGAGGCCTTTGGCAAAAAGCTCGGCGCCGAGGCTCCTGCCACGCTGCCCAGCTCTAACTAGGCTTAAGACGAGGAGAATCATCATGGCAGATACCGCCATTACCGGCGTTGCGGCCGCCGCACAGACCAATGAGCCGCTCATCCGCGTCGAGGGCCTGCGCAAGAGCTTTGGTTCGCTCGAGGTGCTCAAGGGCATCGACCTGTCCGTCAATCCCGGTGAGGTTGTCACCATCATCGGCGCCTCGGGCTCGGGCAAATCGACCTTCCTGCGCTGCCTCAACCTGCTCGAGACCCCGGACGCGGGCCACATCTGGTTCCACGGCCAGGACCTCACGGCCGAGCGCTGCAACATCAACAAATTGCGCGAGGACATCGGCATGGTGTTCCAGGGCTTTAACCTGTTCAACAACATGGATGTGCTCGACAACTGCACGCTCGCGCCCGTCACGCTCAAAAAGATGAGCAAGGCCGAGGCCGAGAAGGTCGCGATGGAGCATCTGACGAGCGTGGGACTCGAAAAGTTCGCGCACGCCGCCGTTGGTCGCCTGTCCGGTGGTCAAAAACAGCGCGTGGCCATCGCTCGTGCCCTATGTATGAATCCGCAGATCATGCTGTTCGACGAGCCGACCTCAGCGCTCGACCCCGAGATCGTGGGCGAGGTGCTCGAGGTCATGCGCAAGCTCGCCGCCGACGGCATGACCATGGTCGTCGTCACGCATGAGATGGCCTTTGCCCGAACCGTGTCCGACCGCGTGGTCTTTATGGACAAGGGCGTGGTGCTCGAGGATGCCGCGCCGGCCGAGCTCTTCGGCAACCCCAAACACCAGCGCACTCGTGAGTTCCTCTCTCGCTATCTCGAGGACAAATAACCGACCGCAAACGCTTACGTTGCAGGGCCGCTCCCGTGGGGCGGCCTTTGTCGTCACAATCGAAAGGATGCCATGGCCGAGGTTTGGCGCTTCTTTGCGCATGAGGACGATTTTGCCGATATAGACGAGGTCGGCGCGTGCGAGCGCTTGGGCCGCGTGCTGTCGTTTCCGACCATTTCGAGCATGGATGCCGAGGCGGTGGACTGGCAGCCCTTCGACGACCTGCGCGCGTATATGCAGCAGGCCTGGCCGCACGTATTTGCGGCGGGCGAGGTCGAGCTTGTCGGCCATTCGCTGTTGGTGACGCTTGGCGGTTCCGACTCCGCCCTCAAACCCGTCATGCTCATGGGCCACATGGACGTGGTCCCCGTGGTGCCGGGTACCGAGGCCGACTGGACGCACGCCCCCTTTAGCGGACAGGTGGACGACACCTACATTTGGGGTCGCGGCGCTATCGACATGAAGGATCAGGTCGCAGGCATTCTCGAGGCGGTTGAGTATGCGTTGGCGCACGGTTGGGAGCACAAGCGTTCGCTGTTGCTCGCCTTTGGCCAGGACGAGGAAACCACGCAGTACGGCGCTGGAGCTATCGGCCGCGTGCTCGAGGAGCGCGGTGTTGAGCTCGAGTTCCTGATCGACGAGGGTGACTACCGTATCGTTTCGGCTGCCGAGTACGGCGTGGGCGAGGGCTGGCTTATGCATGCCGACCTGGCCGAAAAGGGCTATGCCGATATCGTGCTCAAGACGAAGAGCGCGGGCGGGCATTCGTCTAACCCCTACGGCGGCACGTCGCTCGAGGCGCTCAGCCGTGCCATCGCCGCAATCTGCGATATCGAGTGGCCGACGCGCGTGACCGATCTGCTTGCCGCGCAGCTTGTCGAGCTGGGGCTCTACACGGCGGATGAGATTGCCGCCAACGGGGATGCCATCGTGCGCGAGTGCCTCGCCAGCAAAAAGCTCTATCCGCTGGTGACGACCACCTGCGCGCCCACGCAGATCGAGGGAGGCAGCGCCGGCGCCAACGTAATGCCGCAGGATATGTGGGCCAACATTAACTTCCGCATGCTCGAGGGCACGAGCGTGGCCGACGTTGTGGCGCGCTGCCGTGAGGCGGTTGCCGGGGCGGACCTTGCCGGTCGTGTCGAAGTGGAGCTGGGCCCCGGCAGCTCCGAGCCCTCGCCGTCCCCGCGCATCGGTGGTCCCGGCCTCGAGGCGGTTCGCTCCATCGCCGCCCGCTATTTCCGCGATCCAAAGGGGACGGAGGAAAACGGATCATCCGAGCCGTTGGCGATTGTCCCCTCGACCGTGATCGGCGCGACCGACGCTGCCAACTACCAGCACATTTGCTCCGAATGCATTCGTTTTTCGGCGTTTGTGGTCGACGATGACGAGTGCGACCGCGGCGTCCACGGCACCAACGAGCGCATCACCCGCCGCGCCTACCTCCATGGTGTCCGCTTCCTCATCGCCCTGCTCCATACGCTCTAGAATCCGACAAAGGGACTCTCCCTTTGTCGGATTCCGTGCGGGTTATATGCAGGTTTGCCTGCGCACGCTATCATGTATGGGTTAGACCGCAACTATGTACCCCGTACGCGAAGGGATGCGCATGTATCTGAAGATCGACATGCTCTAGCTGGACTTACCCCCGCAATGGCGCCGTGCGCCCCATCAATTCTGCCGATTTTCACCTTCACGCATATAAAGGAGTCCCGTCATGCGCGACAAGCTCGAAAAGATCATCAAGGCCTACGAGGAGCTCGAGAAAAAGCTTTCCGACCCGGCCGTCGCCTCCGATATCAAGGAGTTCACGCGTCTCAACAAGGAGTACGCGCACCAGTCCGACCTCATCGCCGCCTCGCGCGAGTACATCGGCGCGCTCGATGACATCGAGGCCGCCAAGGAAATGCTCCACGATACTACCGATGCCGATGAGAAGGAGATGCTCCAGATGGACATCTCCGAAAACGAGGCCAAGCTTCCCCAGCTCGAGGAAGACATTAAGTACATGCTCATCCCGAGCGACCCCAACGACGACAAGAACACCATCGTCGAGATTCGCTCCGCCGCCGGTGGCGACGAGGCGGCCATCTTCGCCGGCGATCTGTACAAGATGTATCAGCGCTTCTGCGAGTCGCGCGGCTGGAAGACCACCGTGCTCGACTCCAGCCCCAGCGAGGCCGGCGGCTTTAAGTCCATCGAGTTCAAGGTCGAGGGCGACCGCGTCTACTCCGTCATGAAGTTCGAGTCCGGCGTGCACCGCGTCCAGCGCGTTCCCAAGACCGAGTCCCAGGGCCGTATCCAGACCTCCACGGCGACCGTCGCCGTACTTCCCGAGGCCGAGGAGATCGACGTCCAGATCAACCAGTCCGACCTGCGTATCGACACCTACTGCGCCTCCGGTCCTGGCGGTCAGTGCGTTAACACCACTTATTCCGCCGTGCGCATCACCCACCTGCCCACCAACACCGTGGTGCAGTCGCAGGAACAGCGCTCCCAGATCCAGAACCGCGAAGTCTGCATGCAGATGCTGCGCGCCCGTCTGTACGAGATGGAGCTCGAGAAGCAGCAGGCAGAGCTCGGTGCCGAGCGCCAGAGCCAGATCGGCCACGGCAACCGTTCCGAGAAGATCCGTACCTACAACCAGCCCCAGGACCGCGTGACCGATCACCGCATCGGCTTCAACTCCACCTACAACGGCGTCCTTCTGGGCGACCAGCTCGGCACCGTCATCGAGGCACTCGCCGCCGCCGAGCGAGCCGAGAAGCTGGCACAGGCAGTCTAAGTTCCGCCGTTCTACCGAACGGCGGACCAGCCGACGCTGCGCGCCGTCCAGAGCGACAATTTGTCATTCAAAAGGCAAGGCATGACCAGAAGGTCTATGCCTTGCCTTTTTCATGCCAACTTGTTCGCTCTGGACGTCGCTCGCTGACATTGCCAAATCATTGGCGTTTCCTTGGTTGTCAAATGATCCGTAGGGAGTCATTGGTGACATTGCTTTGAGATGTTATTCAATCGGTTTTGATGGCCTTTGAGCTGCTTACCTGCTTAAAGCAATTAACGGCATGCATCTGCAATTGAAAATATTGCTCGAAAAAACGTCCAAGAAATCGCGGGGCGATTTTTGATGGGTCGTGCGTCAAGCGATGTGGCAAGTTCTTGGTTAGATATTGGTCAGTTTTGGGGCAACCTTGCCAAAAACTTGACGGATGCAGATTTAGACGTCGACGAATGAACACTTCAGGTGGGCTCCAAGCAAAATTCTGGGCTGATTCTCGATAATCGCCTTCAATCGCCCCTTGCCAAGCGCTGGTCTCGCTTACAATCTGCTCCGACATTCGCGCGCCGTCCGGCGCTTAAGAGGGGAGGGCCCCATGGCAAACGAGATTTGGACCATCAAGCGTTGTCTCGAGTGGACCAAGGAGTACCTGGCCGAGCGCGGCGAGGAGCATCCCCGTCTTTCTGCCGAGTGGCTGCTGTGCGCGGCCACGGGCCTGGCGCGTATCGACTTGTATATGCGCATGGACGAGACGCTTAACGCAGCCCAGCTCGAGACCATGCACGCGGCCGTCGTTCGTCGCGCCAAAGGCGAGCCGCTGCAGTACATCACCGGCAGCACACAGTTTCGCATGATCGACGTCGCGTGCGCCCCCGGCGTGCTCATCCCGCGCCCCGAGACCGAGATGCTCGTCGAAGAAGTCCTGAACTATCTGGATACCGAGGTGCTGAGCCCCGAGGCCGCTGCCCGTCAGCGTGTTGAGCTGCCTTGGAACGATGAGGTCGAGCAGGCCCGCAAAGCTGAGGCGGCGCTGGCCGACGAACGCGCGACCGCCGAGCGCCGTGCTGCCAACCTGACGGCCGCCGATGAGGCTGCGCTGGGTAGCGACGTGCTCGGTAGCCGCGCCTATGCCGAGGAGCTTGCCGATCGCGAGGCCGAGGAAGCCGCCGCGCAAGCAGCAGAAGCCGAAGCCGCAAAAGCCGCCGAGCCCGAGCTCGACGAATACGACATCGCCATCGAGGGCGCCGACCAGGAGACGGTTTCAGCTCAGGATGCCGCTGCGCCTGCCCCAGCCGAGCCCCGCACTGCCCGCGTTCTCGAGGTCGGCTGCGGCACGGGCTGCATTTCGCTCTCCCTTGCCTGGGAGCGCCGCGGCCACGTTACCTGCACTGCTACCGATATCGAGCCGCGCGCCATCGACCTTGCTACCAAAAACCGTGATGCGCTTGGCCTCACGTCCGACGAGGTCGCCTTCAGCCTCACAAACCTGGTGAGCTCCATTCCCCGCGAAGAGTGGGGCACCTTTGACGTACTCGTCTCCAACCCGCCCTACATCCCCACCGATGTCATGCGCTCGCTGCCGCATGAGGTCAAGGACTTTGAGCCCGATCTGGCGCTCGAGGGCGGTGCCGACGGTCTCGATATCTTCCGCCGCCTGCTCAACGCGGCGCCCTACATGCTGCGTGCCGGCGGCCTGTTTGCCTGCGAGCTCTACGAGGGCGCGCTCGACGCCGCGGCCGAGCTCTGTCGTCAAGCAGGCCTTTCGGACGTGCGTATCGTCCACGACCTCACCGATCGCCCCCGCATTGTCCGAGCCATCGTCACCGAGCCCAAGCAACGCCAGTAATATTTATTAACTGGTTAGCAAAAATTATAAATTAGTTTATAATTAGGACGGCTGAAAGAGGTCGGCCCATGCAACCTCCTACCTTTCGGGAAATCATTGCCCTACTCAAGCACGATGGATTCGTGAAGGTCGCGCAAGTCGGTAGTCATGCTAAGTATGTTTCTGGTGACCGCGTTGTCACCGTGAACGGCTCTGGTGGTGATCGACCAAAGAAGGGCACGTGGGCAAGTATTCGTCGCCAAGCTGGATGGTAGTTGGAGGCAAAATGAGGCAGCGATTTACCTATGACTGCGTTCTCATAAAAGAAGACGACGGTTACTGCGCTAGCTTCCCGCAGATTCCCGGCGCCTTTGCCGATGGCGATACGCGCGAAGAAGCGATTGCCCATGCCACCGAGGCACTGATGGCGTTTTTGGCCGACGACCTCAACAACGGTTTGACTCCGGCAGGGTACGAACGCTCGGCCGAGGTCGTGGCCCTTTCAGTCGAAATCGACCACGAGGACGCTCGGGAAGCGGCGTGCCGAACATTTAAAGACGCAGCGCTGGACCTCAAAGTCTCCGCTCCGCGGATTACCGCGCTGGTCAAAGCCGGAAAGCTCGATGTTGAACTCGTCGACGGCCGTCGGATGATAACGATAGACAGCATCGAGCGCTACGCCGCCCAAGAACGCCACGCCGGCAGGCCAAAGAAGTTCGTCGCAGTCCAATAACCCCCTCACTTTCACCGACTACTAGAGCCGCTCACCAAACCAACATGCGCTCTGGGCAAATAGGTTGAACGTTTCGTGCGAGAATGCCCCACAGTAAACAAACTTGCACCAGAGCGTAAGGGGCTGGCATACACATGCAGACGGTCTATCGGGTATACGAGGGAACGCGCGAGCCGCATCGGCTTGCCGTCGAGTGCACGGCCGAGGGGCTCGGCCGCGGCGGCCTGGCTTTGATCCCGACCGAGACCGTCTACGGTGTCGCCGTGGCAGTCAACGCCTTCTCGGACGCCGTGCCCCAAGATACAAGCGAATTCCCATCGTGGCCGCGCGATCCGCAGGCTGCCGTCAACGGCGCCGCGGTCCCCGCACTCGGTACCGGCTATCGTCGTATCTTTACCCTCAAGCAGCGCGAGCTCACCCAAACGGTTGCCTGGCTGGTCGATGATGCCGAAGCACTCGACCGCTATGGCGTGGATATCCCGGAAGAGGCCCGCGTGCTTGCCCGACGATGCTGGCCGGGCGCCCTGACTATCGTGGTCAAGGCGGCCCCCTGCGTGCCGACCTTTATGCGCGCCGCCGACGACACGGTGGCACTTCGCGCTTCGGCCTCGCCCGTGGTGCAGGCGCTCATCCGCGCCTGCGGCAGCCCTCTTGCCTGCACCAGCGCTAACACGCATGGCGCGCCCTCGCCGGCAAGCTTTGCCGCCGTCGAGGGTCGCATCCTGGAGGGGGTCGATGTTGCCGTCGACGCCGGTGAGACCCCGTGTCGCGACGCCTCGACCATCGTGTCGTTTCAGCACGGCGAGTTCCAGATCCTGCGCCAAGGCGCACTTCCCGCATCAGAGATCGAACGGGTCCTGTCCGACCCGATGCAATAGAAAGGTTTAAGCGATGTCGTTGAATCTGGGCAGCCTGGGCATGGAAGATGCCTCGTTTGACTTTGGCGGTTCCTACATCATGGCGCTCGACTGCGGCACCACCTCGGTACTTGCGACCATCGTCGACGAGTACGGATGCATCGTCGCGCAGGCACGTCGCAGCGTCAAAACCAGCTTCCCGCGTCCCGGCTGGGTGGAGCAAGACCCCATGGCGGTCCTTGCTAGCCAGATCGCCGTCATGATGGAAGTCCAGTTTAAGAGCGGTATCCACTCCGACCGCATTGCCGCCATCGGCATCTCCAACCAGCGCGAGACCACGGTGGTCTGGGATCGCGTGAGCGGTCAGCCGATCTATAACGCTATCGTATGGCAGTGCCGCCGTACCGCACCTCTGATCGACGAGCTTGTCGAGCAGGGCGCAGAAGGGCTGGTGCGCTCCCGCACGGGACTCACGCTCGACCCGTATTTCTCGGCCTCCAAGGTGCAGTGGATTCTCGACAACGTCGACGGCGCACGCGAAAGCGCGGCGGCGGGCGACCTCATGTTTGGCACCATCGACACCTGGCTCATCTACAACCTCACCGGCGGCCAGGTCTTTGCCACCGACTACACCAATGCCAGCCGCACGGCACTCTTTAATATCCATACGCTCGATTGGGACGACGACCTGCTGGCACTCTTTGACGTTCCACGTTCCATGATGCCCGAGGTTCGCTGGAGCTCAGGCGACTACGGCCGCGTCGCGAGCGACATCATGACCAACATGCCGCCCATCATGGGCGTGGCGGGTGACCAACAGGCGTCGCTGTTCGGCCACTGCTGTTTCCGTCCCGGCCAGACCAAAAACACCTATGGCACGGGTTGCTTTATGCTCATGAACACCGGCGACGAGATCGTCGAATCCAAGAATGGCCTGGTCTCCACCATCGGTATCGCTGCGGACGGCAAAGTCAGCTATGCGCTCGAGGGCTCTATTTTTGCCGCCGGCTCAACGATGAACTGGCTTTGCAACAACATGGGCATCATCTCGAGCGTGAGCGAGTCGGCACAACTCGCCGCTTCGATTAGCGACAACGAGGGCTGCTACTTCGTTCCCGCCTTTGCGGGTTTGGGTGCTCCCTGGTGGGACCCGCATGCTCGCGGTATCGTGTGCGGTCTGACCGGCGCCTCGAGCCGTGCGACCATCGTACGTGCCGCCTGCGAATCCATGGCATATCAGAGCTACGACGTGCTGCGCGCCATGGAGCAGGACGTGGGGCTTTCGATTGAGCGCCTGTCTGTCGATGGCGGTGCCTCGCGCAACGAGTTCATCATGCAATTCCAGGCCGACCTGCTGGATATCCCCGTGCTGCAATGCGAGACGGTGGAGACCACGGCAATCGGTGCCGCGTACTTGGCGGGTCTTGCCGTCGGCTATTGGGAAGACCTGGAAGAGCTGGAGCAAAATGCCCAGATCGTTAGGACCTTCCTTCCCCACATGTCCGCCGAGCGCCGCGAGCAAAACCTTGCGGGCTGGCGTGATGCAGTCAGGCGCTCGCTCAGCACCTCACAGTAGGGCTGCGATGGGCTGCTCGATACAACAAACCGCTAAACTAATGCATGGCGTGCGGCGGCAACATTGCTGCACACCTTGTCAGCAAGGCCGTTTTGCGGCCGCAACGAAAGGGGCAATCAATCCATGACCGTCACCTACGATGCGTCCCGTGTGACGCTTGTCGATCACCCGCTCGTCCAGCACAAGCTGTCGATCCTGCGCGACAAAAACACCGGCACCAACCAGTTCCGCCAGCTCGTGCGCGAACTCGCGCTTTTTGACGGCTACGAGGCCATGCGCGACCTGCCTATGGAAGACGTCGAGGTCGAGACCCCCATCACTACCGCCACGTTCAAACAGCTTGCCGGCAAGAAACTCGCCATCGTGCCCATCCTGCGTGCGGGCCTTGGCATGGTCGACGGCATCCTCGACCTGGTGCCCTCCGCTCGCGTGGGTCACATCGGCATGGAGCGCGACGAGGTCACCCACGAGCCGCACGAGTATTACTGCAAGATGCCCAAGGATATCGACCAGCGCATCTGCCTGGTCGTCGACCCCATGCTTGCCACGGGCGGTTCGGCCGAGATGGCCATCAGCTACCTGCGCGAGCGCGGTGTCAAGGACATCCGCATGCTGTGCATCGTCGCGGCCCCCGAGGGCCTCAAGTCGCTGACCGAGAAGGACCCAGATGTGCATATCTATACCTGCGCCATCGACGACCATCTCAACGAGGCTGCCTACATCGTTCCCGGCCTCGGCGACGCCGGCGACCGCATCTACGGCACGCTCTAGTCGCTGGGCTAAACGGCCGCGGCTGCAAATACGAAGAAACGGTGCGCGCGGACGAACAAAAGGCGACCGCGCGCACTCCTGTTAACGGACGTTTTGCCCTGCAGGGTTCGAGAAAAACGTATTACCGTACCTGCGGCATAAAGAAGGTCTTAAGAAAACGAACAGGTGCGTATTAACCGATGCTTTTTCGGTTGTACTTTAGCGATTGGCTCGTACAATAGTCACCAATGTTTGGCGGGAACTGTTCTGTGAAGCGTTAAAAAGGAAAGTGAGGACGCCAGTGTTTCAGATAGCCGATCTGCTCGCTATCGTTGCAGGCGCCATCGCGGGCGCAATTGCCTTCCTTCCCTTTGTCTTTACGCTCAAGCCGGTTCTTGACGATAAACAGAATGCGGACATGCTCAAGGGTATGGTGAGTCTGGCGGTCTCGGCAATCGCCCTGCTCGTCTTTACCTTGGTTGTGTTTGTGTTGTTCGGAGAGGCATTTCGCATGTTCCTCCTGGGCGAGGCGATCGGCTTCGTGGCCTTTATGGCCGCCTGCGCGGTTCGCGTCGCCAAGGCGCTGCGAGATCCTCATGAGGTCGAAAGGTAAGTCGTGGAAATTTTTGAAAAGCTGCCTGATGAGATTAATCATCTGGTCAGCGAGTTCAGCTCCACCCCTGTCGTGGGCGATCTGAGCTGCGGCATCACGCAGTACTCGTTTTGGCTGATCGTCTCCACGATCGTGCTCCTGATCGTCCTGGCCGTGTTCAAGAAGAAGCAGACCCTGGTTCCCAAGGGCTTCTTCGTCAACGGTTTCGAGTACATCATCGAGTACGTCGAGAACGATATCGGCAAGGGTGTCGTGGGTGAGAACTGGAAGAAGCACTTCCCGTTCCTGTGCTCGCTTTTCCTGTTCATCCTGATCAATAACATGATCGGCCTGATCCCGGGAATGAAGCCCGGCACCGGCGCAATCGGCTCCACCGCCGCACTCGCCATTTTCGCCTTCGTGTACTTCATCTACTACGGATGCAAGGCTCACGGCGTGATCGGCTACATCAAGAGCCTCGCCCCGCAGGGCGTGAGCTTCCCGATGAACGTGCTCGTGTGGGTCGTCGAGCTTTTCTCGACCTTCCTGCGCCTCATCACGCTCGCCGTCCGTCTGTTCTGCAACATGTTCGCAGGACACGTGGTCATGGGCTCGTTCGCCATCATGGCGAGCATGTTCATGCAGCCGCTGCTTCAGCAGGTTTCCGCGGCCCACGCCGTTGGCGCCCTGCCTTCGCTAGCCTGGCTTGCCATCCTCATCCTGATCTATGCGATCGAGCTTGTGGTCGGCGCCATCCAGGCTTACGTCTTCACGGTCCTTACCGCCGTGTATGTCTCCGAGGCAGAGGAGGTCGCGGAGGAGGAGTAGTCTTCCGTTCGCGCCTTAAAGGTAAGGCAATTCGTTAAACCGCCGGTGCCCGTACCCATGGAGCCCGGCAGTTATAAAAAGGTTATCCTGCGTGAAATAAGACACGCACGACAAAGGAGGAATCGTGGGAGTTATCGGTTACGGTCTCGGTGTTATCGGCGCTGGTCTTGCTATCGGCCTGTCTGCTCTGGGTGCTACGGGTGCTATGGCCCGTCAGCCTGAGGTCCAGGGCCGCGTGTTCACCGTCTTCATCATGGGCTCCGCCTTCGGCGAGGCTCTGGCTCTGATCGGCTTCGTTGTCGCGCTGATCGTTAAATAGCACGGAGCGTCAAGTATGAATCTTTCATCCCAGAAGAGCGCGATCGCACTCTCCGCGTCCGCGGCCGCGCTGCTCATGCCGGTTTCCGCGTTCGCCGAGGACGGCGCTGCCGGTGCGGACATCCTCATCCCTAAGATGGCGGAGTTCATCCCGGCGCTTATCGCCTTCCTGATTATCTGGATCGTGCTGGCCAAGGTTGCCCTGCCGGGCATCATGAAAACCATGGAGGAGCGCGGCAAGAAGATCGAGGAGAGCCTCGACGAGGCCGAGAAGACCAAGCAGGAGGCTATCGCCAAGCGCGCTGAGTCCGACTCGATCGTCACCGACGCCCGTCGTCAGGCTGCCGACATCGTTCTCGAGGCCCGTAAGGACGCCGAGTCCGAGCGCGCCCGTATCATCGAGGCTGCTCACAAGGAGGCCGAGGAGATCATCGCCAAGGCCCATACGACCGTCGAGGACGAGCGCAAGTCCATTTACGCCGGTGCCGCGAGCTCCATCGCCGACCTGTCCGTTGCCGTCGCCGCCAAGATCGTGGGCGAGGCACTCGAGGACGATGCCGAGCAGAAGAAGCTCATCGAGCGCTACATCCAGGAAGCAGGTAGCCTGAATGCCGACTAGCCGCTATCAGGACAAGGTGCTCGAGACCTACGCGCGCTCCCTTCTGGAAGCCGCTAAGGCCGAGAATCATGTGTTCGAGGACCTCGAGATGATCGAGCGCTTGGCTTCTGCCAGCCCCGAGATCATCGCCGTGCTCGACACCATGTCCAAGCGCGACCAGCTCGACCTTCTTCCCAAGGTGGCAGCTGCCTTTAAGTATGTTGCCGAGGAAGACGAGGATGTAGTGGGCGTGACCGTCACCACGGCGATCCCGCTCGACGACGAGCTGCGTCAAACCATCACTAAGAAATGCGAGCAGGACTTCGGCCGCAAGGTATTCCTTATCGAGCAGGTCGACCCGTCTATCGTGGGCGGCCTGGTGCTCGAGGCCCGCGGCGAGCGTCGTGACATTTCCGTCAAGACGCAGCTGCGCATCGCGCAGGAGACCCTCGCAAACTCTGCTAATTCGTACGGAGGTGAAGCCTAATGTCCGAAACCCTCAATGCCCAGGATATCGCCAAGAAACTGCAGGAGCAGCTCACAAGCCTCTCCGCGACGGTCGATACGCATGAGGTTTCAACGGTCGACGAGGTAGGCGACGGCATCGCGCGCGTCTCCGGCCTCAAGAGCGCCATGGCAGGCGAGCTTCTGGAGTTCAAGAGCTCCGATACCGGTGAGACCGTCTTCGGCCTTGCCCAGAACCTTGACCGTGACGAGGTCGGCGCCGTTCTGTTCGGTGCCGTCGACTCCATCAAGGAAGGCGACGAGTGCCGCACCACTGGCCGCATTATGGATATCCCCGTGAGCCGTGCCATGCTCGGCCGCGTCGTCAATCCGCTCGGCCAGCCCATCGACGGCCTGGGCGACATCGTCGCCACGCACCGTCGCCCCATCGAGTTCAAGGCTCCCGGCGTCATCGATCGTACCCCGGTGTGCGAGCCGGTTCAGACCGGTCTGCTCGCTATCGACTCCATGGTGCCTATTGGCCGCGGTCAGCGTGAGCTCATCATCGGCGACCGTAAGACCGGTAAGACCGCCATCGCCATCGACGCTATCCTCAACCAGCGCGGCAAGGGCATGGTCTGCATCTATGTCGCCATCGGCCAGAAGGCCTCCACGGTTGCCAACATCCGCGAGACCCTCGCTCAGCACGGTGCGCTCGACTACACCATCATCGTTTCGGCCACCGCTGCCGATTCCGCCCCTATGCAGTACATCGCGCCTATGGCCGGTGCCGCTATCGGCGAGTTCTTCATGTACAACGGCGAGGACGGCAAGCCCGCCAGCGAGACCAACCCCGGCGGCCACGTGCTCGTCATCTACGACGACCTGTCCAAGCAGGCTGTGGCCTACCGTCAGATGTCGCTGACGCTGCATCGTCCGCCCGGACGCGAGGCCTATCCTGGCGACATCTTCTACCTGCACTCTCGTCTGCTCGAGCGTGCCGTCAAGATGTCCAAGAAGAACGGTTACGGCTCCATGACGGCACTGCCGATCATCGAGACCCAGGACGGCGACGTCTCGGCCTACATTCCGACCAACGTCATTTCCATTACCGATGGTCAGATCTACCTGCAGTCCGAGCTCTTCTTCCAGGGTCAGCGCCCGGCAGTCGACGTGGGCATCTCCGTGTCCCGCGTCGGTGGCGATGCGCAGACCAAGGCCATGAAGCAGGTCGCCGGCAACCTCCGTCTGGACCTCGCTTCGTACCAGGAGCTCGCCGGCTTTACGCAGTTCGGCTCCGACCTCGACGAGGCTACTCAGAAGCAGCTTACCCATGGCGCTCGCATGACCGAGCTCCTGAAGCAGCCGCGCTACAAGCCGTTTGAGGTTGGCGAGCAGATCGTTACGCTGTTCGCTGGCAACGAGGGCTTCCTGGATGACCTGGAGATCGCCGACGTGCTGCCTTTCCGTGCCGAGCTCATCGAGTACATGGACAATGGCTTTGGCTTGCTGCTCGACAAGGTTCGCGCCAAGAAGATCGATGATGACACCAAGGCTGAGCTCTTGCGTGTCATCGGCGACTTCAAGCAGCAGTTCATGGCCAAGCACCATTCGGATGTTTCTGGATCAGAGGAGAACTAAGCCCCATGGCCAACCTTCGCGACATTAAGAAGCGAATCTCCTCGGTTACCACGACCAGGCAGATCACGCGCACGATGGAGATGGTCTCTACGGCCAAGATCCGTCGTGCCCTCGATCGCTCCAAGCAGGCCGAGCCCTATAAGGAGGCGCTGACCGACGTCATGTTGACGGTCGCCGGCGACGCCTCCTGTTCGGGCACCGATCCCATGCTGCAGAAGCATGAGAGCGTCAAGCATGGCCTGATTGTCGTTATTGCCTCGGACCGCGGCCTTGCCGGCGGTTTCAATACGACGGTGGAGCGCACGGCCGAAAAGCTCGCCGCTTCTTGGGCGAACGACGGCATCGAGTGCGAGATCATCGCGTGCGGGCGTAAGCCGGCCACGTATTTCCGTGACCGCGCAAACGTTGTCATGCACTTTGAGGGCAACTCCTCTGAGCCCGATTTCAATCAGGCCCGCATGATCTCCTCTCATATCTGCGATGCGTATCGTGCCGGTGAGCTTGACCGTGTCGAGCTTGTCTACCACCACGCCAAGAACCGCGTGGATCAGGAGCTTCGCGTCGAGCATCTGTTGCCGCTCGACCCCGAGATGATCGCTATGGCCCACGGTCCGCGTAAGAACGAGACCGACGCCCCTAAGCGCATCTCGTCCACGTTCGAGTTCGTGCCCTCTCCCGAGCATGTTCTCGGCAAGCTTGTGCCGTCTTATATCCTGACGGTCATCTACCAGGCCCTGATCGATTCGGCGGCTGCCGAGCAGGGTGCACGCCGCAAGGCCATGCACTCCGCGACGGAAAACGCCACCGCGATCATCTCGACCCTTACCCGCACGTATAGTCGCGTGCGCCAGGCTTCGATCACGACCGAGATTAACGAGATCGTCGGCGGAGCCTCAGCATTGGAGGAACAGTAATGGCTAATAACACCGTAAAGCTTGCGGTCGAGGAAGCCACCAAGAAGACGACTGCCGGTGATGGTCGCATCGTGCGTATCATCGGCCCTGTCGTCGACGTCAAGTTTGACGGCGCGGTGCCCCCGATCTACAACGCGCTCACGGTCGAGGCCGAGACCCCGATCGGTCATCTGAGCACGATCCTCGAGGTCGAGAGCCAGCTTCCGGGCGGCGTCGTCCGCACGGTCGCCATGTCCTCGACCGACGGCCTGCAGCGCGGCCTCATCGCCACCGATACCGGTGAGCCCATGAAGATGCCCGTTGGCCCCAAGACGCTCGGCCGCATTTGGAACGTCATGGGTAAGCCTGTCGACGGCAAGCCCATGCCTGAGGTGGAGGAGTTCTACCCCATCCACCATGCAGCGCCCCGTTTCGACGAGCTCACCACCAAGACCGAGATCTTCGAGACCGGCATCAAAGCTGTTGACCTGCTCGAGCCCTACATCCGTGGCGGCAAGACGGGCCTGTTCGGCGGCGCCGGCGTCGGCAAGACCGTTCTGATTCAGGAGCTCATCAACAACCTCGCCCAGGAGCACGGCGGCACCTCGGTGTTCACCGGCGTCGGCGAGCGTACCCGCGAGGGCACCGACCTGTTCCTCGAGATGAGCGAGTCTGGCGTTATCGACAAGACCTGCTTGGTCTATGGTCAGATGAACGAGCCGCCCGGAGCGCGTCTGCGCATCGGTCTGGCCGGCCTTACCACCGCTGAGTACTTCCGCGATCGCGGCCAGGACGTTCTGCTGTTCATCGACAACATCTTCCGCTTCTCCCAGGCAGGTTCCGAGGTTTCCGCACTGCTGGGCCGTATGCCCTCCGCCGTTGGTTACCAGCCCACGCTGGCAACCGAGATGGGCGACCTCCAGGAGCGCATTACCTCGACCAAGACGGGCTCCATTACCTCCGTCCAGGCTGTCTACGTCCCCGCAGACGACCTGACCGACCCGGCGCCTGCCACGACGTTTACGCACCTCGACGCCACCACGGTTCTTTCGCGTAGCATTTCGTCGCTTGGCCTGTTCCCGGCTATCGACCCGCTCGCATCTTCCTCCGACGCTCTCGATCCCTCGATCGTTGGCGAGGAGCACTACCGTGTCGCCGTCAAGGTCCAGGAGCTCCTGCAGGAGTACTCCGACCTTCAGGACATCATCGCCATTCTGGGTATGGACGAGCTGTCCGAGGAGCAGCGCCTTACGGTCAACCGTGCCCGTAAGATTCAGCAGTTCCTCTCGCAGTCCTTCCACGTCGCCGAGAAGTTCACCGGCAACCCCGGTGTCTACGTCCGCGTCGAGGATACCGTCCGCTCTTTCGCCGAGATTGTCGACGGCAAGGCCGATGACCTGCCCGAGCAGGCTTTCCGCTATGCTTCCACGATTGAGGACGTGCGTGAGCGCGCCCGCAAGATGGAGGAGAAGTAGGTTATGCGTATCCGCATCGTGTGCCCCGTGAGCTGCGCCTATGAGGGTGACGCTGCGTTTGTGTCGATTCCGTCTACGGATGGCGAGTTTGGCGTTTTACCTGCTCACTCCAGCGAAATCTGCACGATCGACCGCGGTTACGTTCGCGTTTCCGATAAGGCCATGGGCACTGTCGACCATACGTTTGCCGTGGTCGGCGGCTACGCCCAGGTTGCGGACGATGTCGTGACCATCCTCGCCGAGCGCGCTTGCGATTTGGCGACCGTCGATGCCGACAAGGTTAAAGCTGATATTCAAGGTTTTGAAGAGAAGCTGGGTAATTTGTCGGAGGATGATGCACGCCGCGCCTACCTCTATAATGAAATCGCATGGTGTAAGCTCGAGCTTGCCCAATAGTCAAACGATTTAGCGTTCGACCATTTGCGAACACATCATGCCCGGGATGGCTTGGCCACCCCGGGCATGCTTTTTGAAAGGGTAGACCTTGGATATTATCCGCGTTGAGGGTGGCCACGCCATCGGAGGCTCCGTGCCCGTCTCGGGTGCTAAGAACTCCGCGCTCAAACTCATGGCGGCAACGCTTCTGGCGCCGGGCAAGACGACGCTGCAGAACGTGCCCGATATTTCCGATGTCCACGTGATGGGCAAGGTGCTCAAGGGCATGGGCGCTACGATCGATGTTCTCGACGAGCACACGCTCGAGATCGATACCTCTCAGGTCGATTCATGGGAGGCCCCCTACGAGCTCGTTGCCAAGATGCGCGCTTCCACCGCCGTCATGGGACCCCTGCTGGGCCGCTTCCATCGCGCCAAAATTGCCATGCCGGGCGGCTGCAACCTGGGTGCTCGCAAGATCGATATGCACATTCTTGGTCTTGAGGCCCTGGGCGTTGAGTTCGATACCGCCCACGGTTACATCAACGCTAATGCGCCCCAAGGTCTGCGCGGTACCACCGTCACGCTCGAGTTCGCCAGCGTCGGTGCGACCGAGAACCTCATCATGGCCTCTGTGCGCGCACAGGGCACCACGGTTATCGACAATGCCGCCCGCGAGCCCGAGATCGTCGATCTCGCTAACATGCTCAACGAGATGGGCGCCAAGATTGTTGGCGCCGGTACGCCCGTCGTGACTATCGAAGGCGTGGAAGAGCTCCATCCCGTTACCCATCGCGTGGTGGGCGACCGCATCGAGGCCGGTACCTTTATCGTTGCCGGTGCGTTGATGGCCGACGATCGCGGTGTCGATGTCACGGGCTTTTGCCCCATTCACTTGGGCATGGTGCTCAAGAAGATGGAGCTCATGGGTATCGACTGCGAGCGCGTCGAGGATGGCGTCCATGTGAACCGTGCCGAGCGTATCAAGCCGGTCGACATCCAGACGCTTCCGTTCCCCGGTTTCCCGACCGACATGCAGGCGCAGATTATGGTGCTCTCCGCCCTCTCCGGCGGCAGTTCCGTTATTACCGAAAACATCTTCGAGAATCGCTTTATGTTTGCCTCTGAGCTGGTGCGCATGGGTGCCGACATTCGTATCGAGAGCCATCATGCCATGATTCATGGCGTCAAGGGCTTCTCGGGTGCACAGGTTACCTCGCCCGATCTGCGCGGCGGAGCGGCCCTCGTCGTAGCGGGCTTGATCGCCGACGGGACGACCGAGGTTTCGGCTATCCATCACATCAAGCGCGGCTACGAGCAGTTTGTCGAAAAGCTGCAGGCGCTCGGCGCGCATGTCGAGCATGCTACCGTCCCCGATCCCGTCATCTACTAATACAGGTTGCCTATGTTTAATAAAAAGCCCCTCGCAGATACCACCACCCGAAGACCCTCAACTGGTGCGCAGGCCAAGATCTACAGTCGCGATAACGTGGCTCGCTATTCCGAGCGCGCTCGCCAACGTCGTCGTAGCCACACGATTCGTCACGTCGCGCTCATTGTCGTGCTTGGCGTGCTGTTGAGTGCCACAACCGCTGCCGGCCTGTGGTTTGCCACCATTATGGGCAAGCTCGGCGATTCTAATGTCATTACCGACAATCTGCGTCGGGTTCTGGTTGACACCGATGAGGCAAAGGATCCGTTCTACGTGCTGCTTCTTGGCACCGACGGCCGTCCGGGCGAGGATACGTATCGTGCCGACTCGATTATCCTGGCACGCATCGACCCCACGCAAAAGCAGACGACGCTCATTTCCGTTCCGCGCGACACCAAGGTCGAGTACAAGGGCGAGACCATGAAGATCAACGCCTGCCATACCGTTGGCGGCGCCGAGGCCATGGTCGAGGCGGTCAACGAGCTGTGCGGTGTTCAGATTTCCCACTATGCCGAGGTCAGCTTCGACGGTATGCAGGCGCTGATTGATTCGGTTGGCGGTATCGACATTAACGCAACCGATGATGTTGACGACCCCGAGCACCTGGATATTAAGATTACCGCTGGCCAGCAGCATATGGACGGTGCCACCGCCCTTACCTATGCCCGCTGCCGCTACACCTATGCCGACGGCGATTACACGCGCATGCGCCACCAGCGTCAGGTGCTTGGCGCCCTTGCCAACCAGATTCTCAATAACTTCGATGCCACGAAGATCTTTGGCCTGGTTAATTCGCTGTCCGATATGCTTGTAACCGATATGAGCGTTCAGGATATCGTGGCTACGGTCAACGCCATGCGCGGTATGGATGTCGACGGTATCTACTCGGCCAACCTGCCCTCGTACGCCGACGACAGCACCATGATCGACGGTGTGAGCTACGTCTTTGTCTACGAGGACGAGCTCAAGGAAATGATGGAGCGCGTCGATGCCGGCAAGGATCCCAAGGGTCCCAACACCATGGGTCTTTCCGACGGTTCCAGCTCTACGATCGGTGACCTCAGCAACAACACGTCTGACGACTACGCAAACGGTACCGCAACCTCATCGGTCAGCTCTGACGATTCCGACGATTCGAGCGACAGTTCCGATTACTACGAAGAGCCCACCGGCGACGGCAACGGCTACGAGGCCAATTATTAGGGTTACGCGGGCTTACCAGCCCGCGTAACCAGTTGACGCTGCAAACCCGCCAGAGCGGCAATCTGCCTTTCAACT